>CAMUQE010000010.1 GCA_947096075.1 Veillonella parvula
AATTAACATATTTTATTAATTTATCAATAACTAATAAGTAAATTTTATCAAAAAAGCAGGTATTAGTAATAATACTATTGAATTGTTTTATCTTTATAAAGTTTCACAAATAAAATCTTTATTTTATGCCAATAGGTATAGCTCTAAACTTTTTACATATCTTATCCAAAAGATACCACTTAACTTACTTGGGCTTAATTTATAAAATAAAAAACCTATCTACGATGCAAACACAACTATAGATAGGTTTTCACTGTTATTAAATTGCGTAGGATACAAAGCCTAAAATATGATCAACAGAAACTGGGCCGATAAAACGACTATCACTAGAATGATTTCGATTATCCCCCATTACAAATACATGACCTTCAGGAACTGTTACAGGTGTAGACCGAGTATAATTCATTTTTGTATCTTTTGTATATGGTTCTTGTAATTTTTCTCCATTACGCCATACATAACCATCTTTAAACTCTAGTACATCACCAGGTCTACCTATTACACGTTTTACCCATACATCATTTGTTTGAGCGGATTTATTAAAAACAGATGCATAGTTCATCAGTGGTTCTTTTACATCATCCACCCATGTACGAACACGATTAACACGACTATCAATAATAACGATTTGTCCATATTCGGGCATATCATTCATAATATGATGCCATTTTGTAACAATCAAATATTGTCCATTGTGTAATGTATCATCCATTGATTCCCCAGACACTCTAGTAGGTTGAATCAAGAAAATATGAATTACCATAGCAATGATTAATGCCAATGCAATAGCATAAATCCAATCTAATATTTCTTTTACTATTGTATTACCTAACTTATTACTCATAGTTTCCTCTTAATGACCACCTTTCGTAAATCTCCCACCAAAGACATCATGTACGTCTTGGATCGTAATAAATGCTGTAGGATCTACTTCATAAACGGTATCCTTTAATCTTGTAATTTCTAGCCGCGTTACTACAGAATATAATACATGTTTCGGTTGTTTTAAATACCCGCCTTCTCCATACATAATAGTAACACCACGATTAAGATTAGCATTTAATGCATCAGCAATAATCTTGGAATTATCTGCATCGGTAATAATCATAACCCCTTTAGATTCTTCAAGTCCAGTGATGGTCACATCAATCATCTTATAAGCAATAAAATAAGCAATTAAGGAATACATGGCACTATTCCAACTATATACAAAGCCCGCTGCTCCAAGAATAACTAAATTCATGGCCATTACAATTTCGCCTACAGAAAAGGTGGACCGTTTATCAAAGATAATAGCTACAATTTCAGATCCATCTAATGAACCACCATTACGAATGATGAGCCCTACCCCAATACCTAAGATTATACCACCAAAGATAGAGCCTAAAAATGGATCTGTTGTAATAGGTGCAAAATCATGGGCAAACGTAGAAAATATTGCCATCCAGACAATAGAAAACAATGTGGATGAGGTAAATCCTTTACCGATTGCTCTATAGCCTAAATACAAGAATGGTAAATTGATAAGTACTACAAAGATACTAAAAGATATACCAGATAGTTCCGCAGCCATCAAAGAAATACCTACTACACCACCATCGATAATGTTATTGGGTACTAAAAATAAATCTAAGCCCACTGTATAGATAAAGGCCCCTAAAATCATCATTACACAACGCATAATAAGATTTGACCAGTTACGCGTTGAAGTTTCACTTGTCATGAGCTTCTCCTTTCCCGTATAACTGTTCCATAGCATGTAATCGCTTTTCTTCTAACTCATTAGCGTCTACAGTATCTTCTTTAGTAGCTAGTTCATTTTGAGCTAATTGCTTCGTATAACGCAAACCAATAACGAGAGCAGTCAAATCATCTACAGGTTCTGGTGGAAATTGCATAGATGTAGGAATAATCTTGCGCCACCCTGTAGGAGGATTATATTGCCAATATAATTTACGAGCCTCCTCCGTACTGTGAGATTCGTCTATTAAACTAGTTGTAATTTTGTGATTGCGTCCAATTTGTTGAAGAGAAGGATATAAATGCTTATGATTCGTACCATTACCACAAACAATATGAACGATACCATAATATTCGGTTAAAACACGTTCAATATCATCATTGAAGGTCTTTGAGGAAATAATTTTACGACATACCATATCGCCAGAAGGTCTTACTATGGCAATACCAGTCTTCTCATTTCCTGGATCCACTGCTAAAATATATGTATTTTCAATCATTTTATTATCCCCTTTGTAAATACAGTAGTTATATTTTAACATAAAAAGCAGGTCTTATGTAAAAATTTACATAAGACCTGCTTTTTATGGTGTATGAAACCAACATACTTTTATCATATTAATTAGTTTGCATTTTTGCCTTATCATTAAAAACCGGCATTTGGGTAATACGCAACTTAAGATGTACAGGACCAGACGAATAGGTATCGCCATCAGTATAAGCTTCAACGTGAACCTTACCACGCATAGTGTTGATTCGTTTAATAGCTGTAAACAAATCGTCACCAGATATCGTTCCAATATCACCAGATAAAGAATCAGGAATAATCCCCTTCTCCTTCGCATGCTCGTTTACTTGTTTCAAGAACTGAAGCATAGAGGGCTGAGCATTAGCACCCCCATCCAGCACAGCAGAGTGAATGACTTCCCCATTTTTATAGATAAATTGTTGTGGATATA
Organism: Veillonella parvula; assembly: GCA_947096075.1. GTDB lineage: Bacteria > Bacillota > Negativicutes > Veillonellales > Veillonellaceae > Veillonella > Veillonella parvula_C. Next base: position 2,700 of record CAMUQE010000010.1, read on the forward strand.
CATGGATAACTGCAACTGCAGGTTCGCCTGAAATAATATTTCCTGCGGCTATCACTTGAACAACCATTGGTGTTTTAGAGTTAATTAGTTTTTGCGTAGCTACCTCAACATTTTGTCGATCTACATACACAACGGATTGACCATTATCTTCTATACCTAAGCGACGTAAAACAAGTTTATTTGTATCATCGATAATATGTTTAATAGCATTATTACTATCTTCTTCACTTAAACCAGGTCGTACAACAGCTTGTGCTAATAGCTGATCTACTTGGAAGAGAATGGTTCCTTCCCGTAAATGAATGATGCCATTCTGCAATTGTTCTTGTGTATTTTGTAGATTCTTAATATGCGCTTCCATCTTAGCACGTGTTGCTTCAAGCTCAGCTACCTTTTGAGACACCTCTGCATAAGAGGCTTGTAAAGATGCCAATTCGGCTTCTGTTGCGTCTTTAGCAGCTTGTGCACTCGCCAATTCAGCTTTAGTAGCCTCTACTTCACGGCGAATTTGTTCGATCTCAGCCATCCGTTCTTCAAGCTCTTGTTTATTTTGTTCTAACAAAGCCTGCCCACGAATCAGTTCTTGCGTCTTTGCAGCAACCTCATTATTCAGCTGCTTTATATCAGCTCGCAACTGATCCATACCGAACAATGCAGTTCGTACGCTTTGAGACGTAAAGGTTAATACCCCAACTGTAGCTGCTGCAACCAAAAGGCCTGTCACAATAGTAACTATAATAGATGTGTGCTTAGGTCGTAATCCAAAGAGGGACATACGACGTTTACCAATTTTAGTGCCTAGCTTATCCCCCATGTAAGCAATGAGACCACCCATAAGAGCGATAATTATTAAGATTTTGACACCTACTAACATCATGTCCCTCCTTTCTCCTAAGAATACAATCTGTTATTTCGATACGCGCCAATTCAAATACAACCCTGCAATAATACCTAATGTATCCGGTATTAATGCAGCTAATACGGTTGGCAATGCTCCACCTTTCCCTAAGGCACCAGCAAAGGTCATCACCCCATAATAAATAAAGATGATAAGAATACTAATACCAAAGCCGATAGATGAACTAGAACGTTGTTTTTGAAGGCCTAAAGGTGCACCTACAAGAGCAAATACAAAACTTGCCAACGGAATTGTAAAACGTTGGTACATTTCCATTTCAAGTTTATTAGCATTAGTATAAGCAGCCTTATAAGCTCTGATTTGATGACGTAACTCCTTAATCGTTAATTCCTCAGGTTTACGTTGATCTTGTTGAATATCTTTTGGGGCAGACTTAATCGGCAAGGATTGCTCCTTAAATTTCATGGTACGTTCAACACCATTACCAGCTGATAGATCATAGATGATACCATTCTGCATCACCCAATATTGACCATTCCAGATAGCTGTATCAGCATTTTCAACTTGTTGTAACTTGCCGCCCTCCCCAAATTGTTGAACCGTAATCATGGACAACTGTTTGGTTTCAGCATCATAGCTCTTAGCATACAGCAATGTGCCTAGTTCGTCACCATTCATCGTTTTTAACACAATATGATTTTGTGTTTGAGGTGATGCATTTTTCATAATTTGTTCGCGCACAATCGTTTGATACATATGATTTGTACGAGGTACAACAAATTCATTAAATGCTACTGCCCCAATGGAAATGATGAGGGCAATAATATATACAGGCATGGCCAAGCGTAAAAAGCTTAGACCACCAGCACGCATAACAACGATTTCACTAGTACTACTCAAACGACTAAAAGTCATAAGAGAAGCCAATAGTACTGACATTGGGAATGTTAAAATAACAATACTTGGTAAAGCCAAGACAAATGCTTGCATAACAAGCAACAATGGTGCTCCATATTCAGTAATATATTGAGCAATCCTAAACAATGTGCCTGTACCAATAAAAATACTAGTAAAAGCAAAAACCCCAAATAGGAATGGGCCTACAAAAGCTTTTAAAATATATTTATCTAATAATCGCATAGCCCCTCCTATAATTTAAAGTTATCCCCTAAATAATGTTCACGAGCGATTGGATCATTCGCAATTTCATCAGGGGTACCCTCTAGGAGGATTTTACCATTACTCAAAATATAAGCCTTATCTACAATCCCCAATGTTTCGCGAACATTATGGTCTGTAATCAAGATACCAATACCGCGGTTCTTAACGTGTAAGATAATTTGCTGAATATCAGCAACCGCAATTGGATCGACACCTGCAAAAGGTTCATCAAGAAGGATGAAATTAGGTTCTAAGGCGAGGCAACGCGCAATTTCTACACGGCGTCGTTCACCACCAGATAATTGCATCCCCATACGGTCACGGACATGTCCAATATGAAATTCTTCAATCAATGATTCCACGATAGCTTCAATCTCATCAGGCTTTTTTGCCGTAGTCTGTAGCATGGCACGAATATTGTCCTCTACAGACATGGAACGAAAGATTGATGCCTCTTGCGGTAAGTATCCAATACCTTCAGCCGCCCGCTTATACATAGGAATATTTGTTATATCCTTGCCATCAACGGTAATGATACCAGAACTTGGTCTTTCAATGCCTACAATCATATAAAATGACGTAGTTTTACCGGCCCCATTAGGCCCTAATAGACCTACAACTTGGCCTTTATCAACGCGTAGACTTACACCATCTACCACATTGCGTCCGCTAAAGGTTTTAACTAAGTTTTTGGTTTCTATATACATATATTATCCTTATTTATTCGGAACAATGACGAGTGTACTACGTCCACCTAATGTTTCAGCAGAATCATCAGCTAAACGAATTTTCAGTTCCGGTGCATTCAGTACATTACCATTTTGAACGGCATGCGCAGAACCAGATAAGAGTACCACTCCATCATTTTGGTTTGGCGTTTGTGTATATGTAGCTCGGTCAGCAGAACCAGACACGTTTCGTTCGGGATTAGAGAAAGTAACATTACCTTGCGCTACAGCACGAACTTCCTTCATCCATCCTTCTACCTTATCACCGGTTAAGGTTGTCCCTTCAGCAATCAAACGGGCATTGCCTGTAACAAGACCGTATTCAGAGTCAGTATTATACTCAACACTGTCACCAAAGATTTGGCGATCAGCACGTTGTAAATGAACGCTACCATTAGCAGTGAATTTATTATTATTGTAACTGTGAACCGCTTGAGCAGACATGGCCATATCAGAACCAATCATAGATACACCACCATCAAGATTTGCTTCTTGAGTTTTTGTATTGTACCAACCCTTGGCACCAGTCATAGTTTTATCCGCTTGGGTAATAACAACATTACCTGTTGCATCTGCACGACCTGAATTGCCATCATAAGACAATGTATCAGCGCTGATAGTCAACGGATCATTTGCAGCCCAAACTGTAACAGATGCGGTCATGAGTACAGCTAATATAGCCATACCAATCTGTTTTTTCTTATTCATCATATTTCCTCTCAATTACTTCTTTGTTAATTTCGCATGTCCAATGGCTTTAATAATTTTTAAAGACATGTTGCCCTCAAGCTTGTCACCTGTGAGGGTTACATCCTTACTGTTATAAGTGAAAGCCGTTTTAGATGTCAATGTTTTCGTTTTGTTATCAAAATGAAGGGCCTCAGTTTTAAATTCTGCACCTTCCGTATTGGTAGCAGTAACGCCTTGATCAATATCAAGAGAGTTTCGATCACCCGTCAGTACAGCATGAGGAGCTGTAATCGTAGTAGTCACATTATCTTGATAGAACAGACCTTTCAAATTGGTCAGAACGATAGCTTTTGTACGCGGGTCATATTCAATCTTCTCAGCTGATAATGCCCATACTAACTTGCCATCCTTTTCCTCTTGCAAGTCCGCACCTTGGAAATTAACGAGTTGTCCACTTTGATTTTGAGTGGAATTAGCCTCATTAGAGTCTTTCATAATAAATACAATAAGACCGATTAGAGCTAATACTATAGCGACCACAATGGCAATTAACTTTTTATTGTTTTTCATGCGCTCTCTCCCGTATAGCTATCTTCTTATCGTAATCAATAATTTGATCCATCTTAGTCATCCAACGGTGTTGGAACCAAAGCCACTCATCTGGATGTTCACGAATAAATTCTTCTGTAACACGTACACAGGCTTCAGTTAGACGATACATATCAACATCTTCATCGCCAGTTTCCTCATAATGTAATGCTGGCAAGATATGAACGATATGTCCTCCTTCAGGCTTACGAGATGCAAAAATAGGTACTACAGGAGAGCCAAATTTCTTTGCAAATGTTGCTGGTCCCATAACAGCTGATGAATCTTGTCCCAAAAACGGAACTGGTAAACCATTTATATATCCATCTTGGTCAGCTAAGAATCCAAGAAGTTTTTTCTTTTTTAAAGCCTTAGCAGCAGAAACGATTTCGTTGCCACCACTAGCAAATACGTCAAGCCCCACCATCTCACGATATTCATTCATAAGGCGTGTGAATTGAGCATTAGGTTGTTTCTTAACAATTGTAGTGGAAGGATATCCATGAGCTGCCATAGCAGCCCCCATCCATTCCCAGTTGCCTACATGGCCAGTAAGAACGATAACTCCCTTATCTTCAGCAATGGCCTTTTCTAAATGTTCAACACCACGCATCTCTATGTGTTTATTGATAAAGGATTTCGTCAGGTTTGGCATGTATAATACTTCCATAACACTGCGACCAAGATTCTTGAACAACTTATTAATTAATTGTTCCGCCTCTTGATCGTTCATATTCATGCCAATTTTAATATTATTTATGCCTCTAAGCTTTTGCTTCTTCGCTATTAGCCCATATACAGGACCTAAACAAGCGCCTATGAGCAAAATGAGCTTGTATGGTAGTCGACAAACAAGCCAACTAATGCCTTTAACTAAATGGTATTGCCATTCGTTATTCATTCTGCCCACCTCCTTTATTGTCCATGAGCATGGGCCTCTCGCGCATAATCTGCAACAACAGAATCCCATAAACCTTGATTCTTCAAGATATATTCTACAGCCTCTCTAACAGCACCATGTCCACCATTGACGGTAGAAATAAATTTAGCTATTGATTTAACCTCTAATACCGCATTATTTGGTGCCATTGGCAAACCTACGAGTTGAAGAGCTCCTAAATCATTAAGATCATCCCCCATGTAAGCAACCGAATCTAAGTCGATTTGATGTTTTTTACAAAGAGTTCTTAATGCTTCAGTTTTATTAGCATACCCCATAAGAAGTTCATCAAAGTGTAACTCCTTCGCACGATGCTCTACCATCGGAGATACGCGAGCCGTGATAATTGCTAGCTTTATCCCTGATTTACGAGCCGCAGTCAAGCCTAAACCATCTTTTACAGAAAAAGCTTTGAGCTCTTCTCCAGTCGATGTGTAAATTAGAGTTCCATCTGATAAAACTCCATCAACATCGAGAACAATCCATTGAATATTCATTATACAATGCCTCTACGCAATAAATCCGTGATGTGAACAATGCCAAGACATACATTATTAGTATCAACCACTGGTAATACGGTGATAGGGCGGGGTTGATTTTTCTCCATCAAATGAAGCGCTTCTGCGGCCAGTTTATCCTTTGTAATCGTACGCGGCATAGACGTCATCATATCCTCTACGGGCCATTCTAAAAAATTGCTGCCAGAATCAAGTCCACGACGCACATCACCATCAGTAACTAGGCCTAACAAATGTCCTTCTTCATCAATAACATTTGTAGCACCTAACCCTTTTTCTGTCATTACAAAGAGTGCATCACGAACAGTAGCCCCTTTAAATACTGTTGGATTATCTTCGCCACCATGCATAATATTTTCTACAGTCAACAATAATTTACGACCTAAGGAACCTCCTGGATGGAATACAGCAAAGTTTTCTGGAGTAAAATGATGGCGTTCCAATAAACATACTGCTAACGCATCACCTAGTGCTAGAGCAACAGTAGTACTTGTAGTAGGTGCTAGACCCAATGGACAAGCTTCTCGTTCTACCTCTGCCAACAATACAATATCAGAATTTTTTGCTAATGTAGACTCTGGTTTCCCTACAACACAGATTAATTTAGCTCCTATGCGGCGCAGAGACGGCAAAATACTAATGATTTCTCCTGTTTCACCACTATTAGAAAATGCTAACACTACATCATCTTCAGTAATCATACCGAGATCACCATGCACGCCTTCACCAGGATGCATAAAAAGTGCCGGTGTCCCTGTACTAGCCAAGGTAGCCGCAATTTTACGACCAATATGACCAGATTTTCCCATTCCTGTACATACTACACGGCCCTTACAAGCCAAAATCATATTTACAGCATTTACAAAATTGTGATCCAAACGAGAACTTAATTCTTCAATAGCACGAGCTTCCTCATGAAGCACCTGTGCCGCTTGTTCTAAAATAGTCACAAATACCGCCCCTAACCTTTTACGATTTTATCAATAGCTACTAAATCACGAAGCACAGCTTCAAACTGATCTAAATACAACATATTAGGACCATCAGACAATGCTTCCTCAGGATTATCGTGTACTTCAAAGAATAACCCATCTACGCCACTAGCCACAGCCGCACGTGCCAAATTTGGTACAAATTCACGATTACCACTAGATTTAGTTCCTGCACCACCTGGCAATTGAACGCTATGAGTAGCATCAAAGATTACTGGATAGTCGAAAGAACGCATAATTGGGAAGGATCTCATGTCAACTACGAGGTTGTTATAACCAAAGCTAAAACCACGTTCGGTAAGCATAAGATTTTCATTACCTGTTTCTTTCATTTTATTTAGAACATTTTCCATGTCCTTAGGAGCCATGAATTGACCTTTTTTAACATTTACGCATTTACCAGTTTTAGCAGCGCCGTATACGAGATCAGTTTGACGGCATAAGAAAGCAGGAATTTGTAGAATATCTAATACTTCAGCAGCAGGTTCAATTTGCTCGATAGAGTGAATGTCACTGACAACGGGCACGTTGAGTTCCTTCTTAATAGAAGCAAGCATTTTTAATCCTTCCTCAAGACCTGGTCCGCGGAAAGAACTAAAGCTAGAGCGATTAGCTTTATCAAAGGAAGCTTTAAAAATATAAGGAACACCTAAACGTTCGCATATCTCTTTTGCTCGTTTACCGATAGCCAATGTGCGGTCATAGTCCTCAATAACACATGGACCTGCAAGGACAAATAACCCTTTGCCACCACCCACTGTAATATCTTTAATTTGAACTGTTTTCATTTATTTCTCCTCTTGCTCGTAAATTGCATTAACACGAGCTAAGTCTTCAGGTGTATCAACACCGATAAAGCGTTTATTCGTTAGAATAACACGAATTGTATAACCATTCTCCAAAGCACGTAATTGTTCTAGAGATTCTGTTTGCTCCGCCGGAGTTGGTTCCATCTTGGCGTAGTTCAATAAGAATTCTCTACGATATGCATAGATGCCAATATGTTTTAGTGGCGGACGCACAAAGTCATGGCGAGGATATGGGATTAAAGATCTAGAAAAATACATCGCATCATTACGATTATTTAAAATGACCTTTACCGCTGATGGCTCCTCATACTCTTCCTCTAATAAAGGAGTAGCTACTGTGGCCATCTGTAAGTTTGGATCTTCCTCAAATAGATGTGCCAAGTCATCAATAAGATTTGGATCAATCATCGGTTCATCACCTTGGACATTGATAACAACATCTAAGTCTGTATAATGACTAGCAACCTCTGCTAATCGATCCGTTCCTGTAGGGTGATTAGGATCTGTCATCATAACAGTTCCCCCAAACTGTTGTACTGCAGAATATACGCGGTTATCATCAGTGGCTACAATTGTACATACTGTCTTTGTAGCTTGTGATACCCTTGCATAAACCCGTTCAATCATAGGTTTACCTGCAATATCAGCTAATGGTTTGCCTGGTAATCTTGTAGAACCATAACGCGCAGGAATAACACATCCAAACTTCACGATAAAACCCCATTTCTGTTATTCGTGTATCTTATTATTATACACTAAATCTCTAAATTTTCTATGAATTCTTGTTTCCCAGAAATAAATTCAATCCCTATAGATAGCACCAGAATCGGTATTTTCAAGTCTTCAATTGCATGCAACTGACTCAACTTAACTGCATCCTTTTCTGTAATACAAATAGCATCAGCTTGATGAGCAAATGCTTCTTTCCAAATCTCAACTACATCATCATTTGAAAAGTCATGATGATCCCCAAATGGCACAGTATGGACAACATTATACCCTACATCAGTCAACGTTTGTGTAAAGGATTGAGGGTTTCCGATTCCACTTACAGCCATAATGCGTTGTTCCTTATAAGCATCTACAGAAGCCCCAACAGAGCCATTAGCCCACTCATCTAAGGTATACATAAATTGCGGTTTATGTGTTGTTTCATAAACAGGTACATTGGGAATCATCTGAGTTAATCGCTTTCGAATGCCAGATACAATACCTGGTGCTACTTGATCAACCTTCGTAAGAACGATAATATTAGCGCGCTGTAAACCACTAAGTGGTTCACGTAATAGTCCCCGTGGCAATACATGTTCATAGCCAAACGGATTGGATGCATCGATTAGTACAATATCAATATCTCTTGCTAGTGCACGATGTTGAAAGCCATCATCCATAATAAGACAATCGGCACCTAACTCATTAATAGCGATTTCTGCAGATTTGGAACGTTCACGTCCAATGATTACATTAGATTTTTGTAAAACCTTAGCCAGTAACCAAGCCTCATCACCACTGATAGATGGCTCGACAAGCATTGTTCCGTCTTTAGAAATAATAATATTTTTGTTATTATCTTCTGCACGGTACCCACGACTAAGAACAGTAGGATGAAGCCCCTTTTGAGTAAGCACATCACAAATAAATCGCACCATCGGTGTTTTTCCAGTACCACCAGCCGTAATGTTGCCAACGCTGATTACAGGCACTGTAACTTTTGTAACGCCTTTACCCTCATCAAATCGAGCATTGCGTATTGATACAGCCTTCTCATAACCTTTACTCAAAAGGCCTAAACTGGAACGAGCTATATCACCTAATACGGATTGATCTTCACCACTAACGATGGATTTGAATAATGCTTCCCCACTCATAGGTGACTCCTCCTATTATGTAATACAGTAGACTAATCTAACAAATTTAGTCTTACTACGGAATAATTTGATGTTTCTCAAATAGCAAGCGCAACTCTTGTGTATTACGCCGCGTAGCACCACGATTTTCTTTAATGATATCTAGACAGTTTTGCCCCATCTCGTTAGCCAAGTCTCTATCCTTACACAAATGCAAGACCATAGCGGTTAGCTCTTTGCCATTCTTCACTTGCTCACAAGCATTTCGAGAATTTAATAAGGCGAAAATTTCTTTAAAGTTAAACATATGAGGACCAACCAAAATTGGCTTACCATGTGCAGCTGGTTCCAAAATATTATGACCTCCAGTTTTAACAAGAGAGCCACCAACAAAGATAATATCGCCTAAGCTATACAGTCGTCCAAGTTCACCAATGGTATCTAAAACGACAACGGGAATACCTTCATGAACGGGCTCTTTCATATCACTACGACAAATAGCACTCAATTCATAACGCTTTGCAATATTTTGTACATCATGACCGCGATAAATCTCGCGAGGTGCAATCAATAAACGGGCTTGTGGATACTCTTTCAATACTTGCTTAAAAGTTTCAAAAATAGCCTCTTCTTCACCTTTGTGAGTACTACCTGCAATAATGATAGGATGATTATTCCCAAAGCCAAACTCATCGAGAAGAGCTTGTTTTTCTTCATATGATACGGTGGCATATGTTTGATCGTATTTCATATTACCTGTTACGGTAATATCAGGTGTATGAGCACCTAAACTTTCAATATACGCCGCATCAAATTTGGACTGCATGCAGAAACGCTCAATAGAGCGTAACATTTCACGCGTAAAAGCACTGATATACTTATAACGTTTCATACTGCGATCTGAAATGCGTCCATTAACCATCATAACTGGAATGTTTTCCGATTCGGCAATACGCAAGAAGTTTGGCCAAATTTCAGTTTCTACGAGTAAAATAGTAATCGGCTTAATAATATGTAAAATTTTACGAGTTAAATACGGCAGATCAAGGGGAAAGAATATAATTCCTTCTGCTTCAGGAATGATACGATGAGCCATAGCATGACCAGTAGCAGTAACTACGGACACAACCACAACAGCTTCAGGAAATTCCTTTTTAACCTCTTTTACCAATGGACTGGTAGCCACAATTTCCCCTACGGAAGCGGCGTGAATCCAAATAGCACGACGCCCTTCAATTTTCTTTAATAGCGAAGCGGGCATATAGCCTGCACTTTGTTTGATACGCTCATAAAAGCCATCTTCAAAGGCAAGTCGGTATAAAATAACCGGAATCAAGCCTATCCAATAAAATATGAGCAATACGTTATATATCCAGTACATGGTTATCCTTTATTGGAGAATTGAACGGAATAAAGATGATTGTACAATCCGCCGTCAACAGCTAATAGCTCTTGGTGAGTCCCCTGCTCTACCAAGCGACCTTGATTAAGTACAACAATTTGATGAGCATTTTGAACAGTGCTCAATCTATGGGCAATGACAAATGCCGTACGTCCTTTCATGAGACGATCTAACGCCTCTTGTACAAGCTTTTCACTCTCAGTATCTAAAGCAGATGTAGCTTCATCTAAAATTAGAATTCGAGGATCTTTTAAAATAGCACGTGCGATAGCAACCCGTTGACGTTGTCCACCAGATAGCGAACTGCCTCGTTCACCTACAATCGTATCGAGACCATCAGGCATTTTTTCAACGAACTCAAGTACGTTAGCCGCTTTAGCCGCTTCATACACTTCTTCATCGGAGGCATCTAAACGACCATACAAGATGTTCTCTTTGATAGTAGCATTGAATAAAACTGTTTCTTGTGGTACAAGACCAATTTGTTCACGCAAGGATTTAAAAGTAACATCTTTCACGTCATAACCATCAATTGTAATAGAACCACCGGTTACATCATAAAAACGAGGTAATAGGTTAGCGAGAGTTGTCTTACCTGCACCGGATGGACCAACAAGGGCCACACTTTCACCAGCCTTAACAGACAAGGTGAAGTTTTCCAATGCAGCCTTTTCACCACCATAGGAGAAGGAAACATTGTTGAATTCTACATTACCTGTAATATTAGGCAATATAACAGCATCGGTTTTCTCCACAACATCTGTTTTAGTATCTAAAATCTCAAATACGCGGTCAGCAGCAGCCAATGCTTTTTGAATATTACCATACACTTGGCTCAAACGTTTTACAGGATTGGACAAGTTAATCGCATAAATCAAGAAGGCAATCAAAGAACCAGCCGTGATGGCACCTGTTACTACGGAGTAACCACCGTACCAAAGGATGACCGCTACAGCGATTGCCGCAGAAAACTCAACCATTGGACTTAACAAACTAGTCAATTTAGTAGCTTTAATAACCGCTTTAAAGTTGCGATCATTTTCATCTTCAAAACGCTTACGCTCAAAATCTTCACGAGCAAAGGATTTTACAACGCGAACTGCACTAATTACCTCTTGTAAAAGTGCCGTAATATCAGCTACACGCCCTTGGACATCATGCCCCGCCACGCGAAGCTTCTTACCAAAAACATTGATAATCACTAAAACTACGGGAACCGTAATAAAAGTAACTAACGTCAATTTCCAGTCAATGAGAAGCATGGACACCAAGGAACCGATAAGTGTTACAGATTCAGTGATAAAAGAAATCAAGTTATCTACCACGGCCGTTTGCAATGCAGCTACATCATTTGTAAGATTACTCATGATAACGCCCGTTTTGCGGCGATCAAAGTAAGATAAACTTAATCTTTGTAAGTGATTAAAAATAGCCTCACGGACATCGATAATCACGCGCTGTCCGATGTAGGACATGTTATAGGTTTGACCATAGGTAGCAAAGCCACGAATTAAGAAGATGAGTATGATAGCACCTACAATGAGGTTCAACATAAACATATTCTTTTCATCTAACACTTGGTCTACTACATTCTTAATCAGCCAAGGTACTACCAAATAGGCTGCAGCGGCGACAATCATGCAGAACACTGCAAAAAGCATCCGCTTATAATAAGGCTTTACAAAATATAAGAGCCTAGAATAACTATTCATTACATTTCTCCTTACCGAGATTATATACAAGATGTGCTACCCGTTTTACTGCACCAGGCTCACCTAATTTATGACGTACTTCGCGCAATTCACTGCGCATAGCTTCATTTTTGTCTACATCGCTGAGCAATGGTTCTATCAAAGACACAATTGCGTCTGGAGTGACAGCATCTTGTAATAATTCGGGAATGACTTCTTTACCCGCTACAATATTAGGCAAGCCCACATGTGTTACATTCACAACCATCTTACCAATACCATACGTAATTGGAGATACACGATACAATAATACCGTTGGCAATTCCATCATAGCCGTTTCTAATGTAGCGGTTCCTGATGCGGCAAGGCACACATCACAAATCTGCATCAAGTCATATGTATGGTCTTCCGTAATCGTAACAGGCACCTTATGAACATCGATAAACTCTTCTAGCTCACTTCGATCAATTGTATGTGCTCGAGGCAAGAAGAATTGAACATCTTCATGCTTCGCCATCAATTGCTCACCACTTTTTAACATCGTATCAAGTAAGGATAAAACCTCTTGTTTACGACTGCCAGGCATGAGCAATACCTTTTTAGCCTCTTTGCGAGCCCCAAAGTATTCTTCGGCCGCATCCTTGGTCATCGTAGGATGTACGATATCGAGTAAAGGATGACCTACAAAATCTACATCACATTTATACTTGCGATACGCTTCAGCTTCAAATGGAAAAATAGATGCGACCTTAGTTACATACTTACGGATTGTATTACCTCGACTACTATGCCACGCCCAAATCGTTGGAGCAATATAATACAAAACAGGAATCCCCAGTTCATGAGCCACCGCAGCTAATTTCATATTAAAACCTGGATAATCTACACAAACGAGAATATCTGGTTTTTCCTTCATCATGACACGTTTCAAGTACGTGCGCAGCTTAAAGAATTTTGGCAATGATTTCACAATCTCTACAATACCAATGACACCAAGATTCTTAATTTCATACACGATACGAACACCAGCGCGTTCCATCAGGGTGCCACCCATACCAAACATCTCTACAGAAGGATCTATTTCTCTCAATGCATTGGCTACACTTGCCGCATGAGTATCGCCGGAAGCTTCACCGGCGGAAAACATGACTTTCATTATGCATCCTTTCTGGAATTTACAAATTCTTGGTCTACAGCACAGATAACAATACCATGACGATCTGCCATATTAAGCACGTCTTGTTGTTGTACGAAAATAGTCTTTTCCGCTTCTACAGCTAGCACCTTACAACCGCTATCAATCATAGACATGAGAGTTTTTATGCCTACTGCTGGCACATCAAAGCGTACGTCTTGATTTGGTTTTTCTGTTTTAACAACAATCGCATCTCCGCGCCCCAGTTCTCCACCTCTCAAGATACACTTGTCAGTCCCTTCAATGGCTTCAATTGCCATGACCGCCTTATGTTTAACAACAACGGTTTGACCAATATCAAGGCCCCCCATTTGTTTAGCTAATTCAAAACCAAAACAAATGTCAGCCCATTGCTCATCTGTAGGTTGTGCTTTTGAAAGCACTCCTACCTTTGGCATAAAAGGTTTCAAGTATGCTGTTTGATCTAATACTTTAAAGCCTTCCCGTTCGATTTCATCAACGATGGCAAGCATAATCGTATCATCTTTACGATTTTTGAGCCGCTTTAAAACGCCTAATGTTTTTAAATCAGGAAATGTAAGGCCTTTAAAGAGAATCTCTTTAGTGACTTTTCCAAGCATAGTTAACTCTTGAACCTCTTCTTTTTTCAAGGTTTTAAAGATTTTACCTAGTTTAGCAACACCAATATCATAGAAAGCATCAGCCTCAGCCTTTAGAGCTGGGTCAATATCAGGTACTACACCGATAACAACCACCTCGTGGCCCAATACATGAGCGGCACGCATGAATTCTACAGGCAAAACACCAATGCCCGCAATTAATCCTACCTTTGCCAAGACTATACCTCCTAGATGGCCTCACGGCCTATATATCAATTAGTAATTTCAAGTTCACTATGAAAATACCTAAAAATAGACATAATCATATACAATATATTTTACTATAAATAGCTACTTTTTACCATTAAAAAGCCAAGGTTTATGCCCTTTTCTTCATCATTTTATTAAAATTTCCTTATTACTTTTAACTACTAAAACATCTATAAATATATCTATCAAAACTTTTTATAATTATGAAAATATAATGCAAATTATCATTAATATAAAACTCAACCAGTTATAATGTACACAAAAAGACCTCGTACATTGTACGAGGTCCTCATAATTAGTCGCGACGAGTACGCATAATTCCCCTATCGGCATTGCGTAAGAAGCGTAATAAATTTTCAATTTCTACGGAAGAGTCCAATTGTAATTCCATTTCTTCAATTGCTTTGGATAAGCTGAATCCAGAACGATAAATAATGCGGAATGCCTGTTTCAAATCACGTCGTACATCTTCGGAAATCCCTGCACGAGATAATCCTACAGAGTTAAGACCGATAACACGTGCCGGTTGACCATCAGCAATTACGTAAGGCGGGATATCTTGTACCACCTTAGCCATTCCGCCAACCATAGCGTTACGACCGATTTTAACAAATTGATGAATACCAGCAAGACCGCCAATAACTACACGATCTTCAACGATAGCGTGACCTGCAAGGCCTGCACAGTTACTCATTATTACATTATTACCAACGATACAGTTGTGAGCCACATGTGTACATGCTTGAAGTAAGCAATTATTGCCTACACGTGTTTCTTCACCCTCACCAGTAGCGCGGCTAATAGTTACGAACTCACGAATAACCGTTTCATCACCAATATTACAATAGCTTTTTTCGCCTTTAAATTTTAAATCTTGCGGTTCCAACCCAATAGATGCGTTAGGATAAATTTCACAACGCTTACCAATGGTTGTCCAACCACCAATTACAACATGTGCACCGATTTGTGTGCCATCGCCAATCTCGACATGTTCGCCGATAACAGCGCCAGGACCTACGATTACATCTTTGCCCAATTTAGCATTTGGATGGACTATGGCTGTACTATGGATGTTGGATTCCGCATTTTCCATGCCTACAACTATCACTACAATCACTCCTCATTCTATTATACAAGGGCAAACATGTATTCACCGCTAGCGCACAATTTGTCGCCAACATAGGCACGGCCTTCAACCTTGCCCATTTTACCTTTAATTTTAACAATATCTACCTCCATGCGAACTTGATCGCCAGGTTTTACAGGATGGCGGAAACGCACTTTATCAATACCTGTAAACATAGGAGTAAGACCACGATTTTCCTCAGGGTACAGCAATGCAATACCACCAACTTGAGCGATAGCTTCAGTCAATAATACGCCCGGCATAACTGGGTTACCTGGGAAATGACCTTGGAAGAATAATTCGTTAAATGTAGCATTTTTAATGCCCACAGCACGTTTCATAGGTTCTAACTCAACAATGCGATCCACTAAAAGCATTGGATAACGATGAGGTAAAATTTCTAAAATATCTTCGTGATTAAGAATCATGGCTGTGTCTCCCTTATTTCTTCCATTATACTGCGAGCCAATCTTGAATTTAGTTCATGACTCGATTTCAAAGCAATTACATGGCCTTCAATTGGTCCTAATAAGAATAAATCTCCTATAACATCTAATGCTTTATGACGAACTAATTCGTCATCAAAGCGTGGTACAGATAGACATTTCTCATCATCATAGACTAATGCATTATCTAGGCTACCGCCTTTTGCAAGGCCCATGGCCTGTAATTGTTCTAATTCTTTCATAAATCCGATAGTCCTAGCAGACCCAATATGCTCTTTAAAGTATTCTGGTGATACTTCAAAATCACATTGTTGAGTGCCCAGCAACGGATGACTGTTAATAGATGTGAACGTCATACGATAACCATCATATGGCAAGATCACAACAAAACGGTCTCCATCATAAACAGCATGGGATCGAGTCACTTTATATACCTGACGCGGTGCTGTTTGTTCTTTAATACCAGCCTCTTCAATAAGATTGACAAAAATAGCACTACTGCCATCACCTACAGGAGGTTCTGGAGAATCCATTTCAATATAACAGTTATCAATATTCATAGCACTGAACGCGGCCATCACATGCTCTACAGTGAATACCTTTGCCTCACCATTTTCCAATGTGGTAGCGCGCATAGTGTTCGTCACATTATCAATGTGTGCTCGCACAGAAGGATTCCCTTCAATGTCCGTGCGGACAAACACAATTCCTGTATCTTCAGGTGCAGGTTTGAAAACCATATGTACTGGTTCACCGCTATGAAGGCCAATCCCTTGATATGAAATAGCCTTTTCTATTGTTTGTTGTGGCTTACTCATAAGAATGTCCTTTCATAATCTGAATTCACGTTTACTATACACCAATATGTATTATACCCTATTTGCATAGGCGTTACAAGAAATTTACCATATATTACGCTAATTGGAAAGACTATTCTTAGTCTTTAAAATTTTAATAGATTATTTTTAAACACTAAATTATATGTTATAAAATAAAAAGAGATTTCATCCATGCTAATAGGAATCAGTTTCATCTTAGATATTCCACAATCGCATAAACAAAATCTCTTTAAAATTATTAACTATTGAAAAACATCAGGTGGTGTATCTATTTGTTCACCATAAAAACGACGAGTCCATTTCCAACGGTTATGAAGCCAAAACCAATCTTCAGGATATCGCCGAATATAATCTTCAATAAACTCATTTAGACGAGTTGTTGTTACCGCTATATCACGCTTTTTATCATCTGTGCGTTCCACATAAATTGGTGGATGCGCTTCAATCTCATGTTTCTCAGAAAACGGACTATAATGTATGGTTACAAAAATAATGGGCACATCTTGCATACGAGCCAATACAGCTGGTCCCGCAGCCGTCAATGTTTCATAACCAAAGAATGGTGCAAGAACGCCATCATCACCAGGGTCCTGATCCATAATAAGGCCTAAAAATGCACCTTTTTTTAGTTCATTAATCATTTCACGAACACCTGTTTTATAGGTCACATGTTGATGCATAATCCGACGATATTCATTGATAAACTTATCGGCATCACCATTCTGTTTCATAGCCACAGAAATCAACGGATACCCTTCAGAAGCAAGAACGGCACCTAGGAGTTCCCAGTTACCACTATGAACAGCGGCTAAGATTGCACCTCGACCATTTTCTAAGGCATCATCTAAGTACTCTCGATTAATAAACTCTACCATATCTTTGTATGCGCCATCTTTAATTTCAGGATAGCGCAATACATCAATAATCATACGGCCAAAGCGTGTAGTGCTAGCTTTCGCAATACGTCGAGCTTCTTCAGGATCATCTGTAATATTACAGAATAAAATTTGGCCTATCGCCAGGCGCTTGCGTTTAGGTGGCACCACTAACCACGCAATTTCACCTAGCAATGTACCAATAGCATATTGCAAACCTTTAGGTAATAAGCAAATAAAGGCACTAAAGATTTTCATAAACCTATACATGGATTATTAGCTCTCCTTAAGCTGTGCTTTCAAAGCGTCAATTTCTTTTTGTAATTGTTTTACAGTTTTCACCATTTCTGGCAAACGATTCTCGTAAGCAGCCAATTTCAACCACTCTTTATGAGGTCTCATTGGATATCCAGCCATAACAGAGTTAGATGGTACATTGCCAGTAATTCCTGTTTTACCTGCAAATTGTACATTATCTCCAATTGTAATATGACCAGTACAGCCTGTTTGTCCTGCAAAGATTACATGGTTACCACATTTTGTACTACCTGCAATCCCAACCTGTGCAATCAAGAAACAATCTTCTCCAATCTCAACATTGTGGCCAAGGTGAACAAGATTGTCAATTTTTGTACCGCGACGTACCAAGGTAGATCCCATTGTAGCATTATCAACAGTAGTGCAAGAGCCAATTTCTACATCATCTTCAAGAATAACATTGCCTACTTGAGGAATATGCGTATGAATACCATTTTCTGTGGCAAAGCCAAAACCTTCACCACCGATAACTGCTTTAGCACGCAATACAACGCGTTTACCCAAAATACAGTTCTCATGTACGATAGCACCTGCATAGATATCAGAATCTTCCCCAATTCGTACATTATGACCAATATATACATAAGGTCGAATTGTTACATTATCACCGATAACAGCATTATCATTAATAACACAATAGGCACCAATAGCTACATTTTTACCAAGTGTAACATTCTTGCCAATAATAGCTGTACTATGCACTTCACGGGGAACTACAACAGGTGGATGGAATACTTCTAGCACTTGGGCGAATGCGGCTTTTGCATTATCAACTACAATTTGCGCCATCGGTGCATTTTTTACTTCCGATTCAACGATAACAGCACCCGCTTGGCATAATGCAATATGTTCAACATATTCACCTATTGCAAAAGTTATGGATTGTTTTACTGCTTGCTCAAAGCTACGTGTCTCAGTAATGACAATAGACTCATCCCCTATAAGTTGACCCCCTACTAAATTTGCGAGTTCCTGTAAAGTTTTTTCCAAGGCAAACTCCTCCCCCGTGGTAATCTTCAATTATTGTGCAGCTTCAGTTGTACTTGTTGCAGCTTGATCTGCTTGTTGTGCATTTTGCTGAGCATCTTGTTGCTCTTGGGCTTTAGCTGCATTTTCAACTTCTTTGATTTGGTCGTCAGAAGCTTTACCCATTTTTGTAATCAAATCATCAGTTACATCAGAGCCACCACCAACAACAGCGCCTTTCTCAATAATAACATCAAGTTTTTTTTCTTTCACAAGTTCATTGATTTTTTGTTCTTGATATTGACGATATTCTTGCGCTTTTGCATTCGCAAAGGCATTTAATTCTTGATTCGCTTGATTAAATACATTTTGTTTAGATGCTCCATCGGCAGCAGCAATTTTAGCATCTAATTCCGCTTTTTTAGCATTGATTTCTTTAGTAATTTCAATGCCTTTTTCAGTACTGTTTGCCACTTTCACGCTATCAACATAACCAACATTATTAGAACCACAACCACCTAAGATAGCCATAGAAGCTACTAAAGATGCACCTAATACTAAAGATTTAATACGTTTATTCATAATATAACTCCTTATTGAACTCGATAGGACGCCTTCACTGCATCAGTAATATCAAGCCCTTTAATATTACCACCATCATCGATGATAACTAAATCCAAATGTTGTTCCTCAGCAATAATTGCTACGCGCATACGAACATCTTCTAAAATGGCCTCATGAAGTGCACTCACTTCAGCTTCTTTATCTGAAAGCTTTTTTGCCCATGTATCATTCCACTCTTGCGCCACAGGCAGGTTATTATTAGCAATGATGGATTGTGCTTGTTGTTGTACCATGGAGTCTCGTTTCTCAGCTAATTCCTTCTGTAGGGATGCAGCGTATTGATTGAGCTCTTCCTGCCCTTTTTGTTGCATTGGAGCAAGCTCAGCCTGTACCTTTGCTTTAATTGAATCTATATCGAAATCCGATGGTTTTCTCTTAGCTAATAAGTCCTTTAATCTTTCTTCTTTTTTAGCTTTTTCAGCCATAGCCGCTACTCTTTGTGCATCATCTATATATACACGTGCATCATAGGCATATAAGTCTAGTTGAAGGTTTACGATTTCCAGATCATATTCGTTAGTACTAACCTTTAACTCAGCTAAATACTTTTGAGTCAATTCATTGCGTTTCGCATTTAATTGCTGATTTAGTTCATTCTCTTTTGTTGCAATACGAGTTTGCAATTCGACCGTAAGAGCATCTGACAAGGTTGAATCCAGTGCAAGCGTTTTCAACTGTTTATCTTGTGTCTCTGACTTGGCATTTAAGGCTTGTTGTTCAAGTTCATATTGACGTTGTAAAAGTTCCAGTTCATTTTTGGCTTGTTTATAATCCGCATAGGATGGATTAAACTCTAGTACATCATCAATGCGTACAACACCTATTGACATGCCATCAGGAGCCTGTTGGTGATTTGTTACAAAACCATAGGCCCAAACCATAGCACTTATTGCAGCAACGAGAAATATGACTAGTCCTATATATCGTTGTTTCCCGTTCATTGTCGTTCTCCCTTACATAGAACTACAGTTTATTTTTTTGCATCAGTAGCTAGTTTTTTCAATACTTGATCTGTAATATCAACACCACCGTATAGTACAGTGTCTTTAGTCATAACAACGCTAAGACCTTTAGCATCACCAACCGCTTTTGCAGCCTCCATAGCTTTATCTTGAACGGATTTAGCAATTTCTTGATCTTTTTTAGCTAGGTTTTGACGAGCTTCTTCAGCAATTTTTTGTTTAGTAGCATCATCTTGTGCTGCATCAATTTTAGCTTGCGTTTCTTGTTGTAATTGGCTTTGATAGCTCATATATTCTTGAGCTGCAGAGATATAAATTGGATTATCTTGAGACAACATACGAGATGTATCGATAACCCCAATAGTACTAGTCCCACTATTACTACTAGGCGAAGCCATTTGCGTATAAGCTAACGCACCAATACCAACAATAAAAATAGCAGCAATGACGATGGAAAAAATCTTTACATTCGCCTTGTTGTTCATCATTCGCATCATAATAGAGTGCCCTCATTTCTTTAAATCACTGCATCAAAGGATGCCATATAGAGATATTGGTGAAAGCCTCTTTAAAAAGAGGCTTTCACCATATACATTTACTATATTAGAATTGTGTACCGAAGCTGAAGTGGAATTTATTTTTGTGTTTACCCACACCATAGTCAAGTTTAACAGGGCCAATTGGTGTTGTAATACGAACACCAGCACCAACGCCATAGTTAAAGGATTTTTTGCTGGTATACCATGTAACATTTGGTGCATCCCATGCATCACCAATATCACCGAATAACACACCGCTAACTTTCTTAACAATTGGGAAACGAAATTCCAATGTAGCATTGTACATCTTTTTACCACGGAATTGATCATCTTCATAACCACGTAAGGAATCAGCACCGCCCAACGTGAACAATTGGCTATAAGGAGCATCACCTTGGATGAAACCAGCACGTGCACGGAATGCCAATACATTCTTAGCGCCCAATTTCTTGTACATACGAGTTTCAGCTGTGAATTTGTAGAAGTCAAAGTCACCGCCCAAGCCATGACCAGCCCATTGTGTAGTATAGGAAATACGGCGACCACGAGTTGGTTCATAGATATTATCGCGAGAATCGTATACTTTTTGCCATGTTACGGAGTTAATGCGACCAAAGTTATTTTTTACATAGTTATCAGATGCGAAGTTATAGGAACCATTATCCCAGTTTGTGCCTTTACCCGCATTTTTATCATAACGGAAGCCAGAGCTATCATCATCATCCCATTTATAAGAATCTTTACGGGATTCTAATGTCAAGTAATCACGAGTATATTCCCCAGTTTGACGT
>CAMUQE010000011.1 GCA_947096075.1 Veillonella parvula
CCTTTTGTCTACTGTAAAAATACATTTGACTTTTTAGGATAGATATTGTATTATAAAAAAATAGTTTTAAAGATTCTATAGATTGTTAAAACTGTGGTAATCCATAGCCTTTATATTTATAGATAATTTGTAGAAAAGAGGTCTTTATTATGTCTGATACTCATCAGTTAAAACGGGGTCTTAAGAACAGACATGTACAGTTGCTCGCTATCGGCGGTGCTATTGGTACAGGTTTATTCTTAGGCTCCGGCCGCGCCATTCACTTGGCTGGTCCGTCTATTATATTCGCCTACCTAATAACAGGTGTTATTTGCTTCTTTATTATGAGAGCACTAGGCGAATTACTGTTATCTAACCTAAACCACCACTCTTTTATCGACTTTGTAGAAGATTACTTAGGGGATCGAGCAGCATTTATCACGGGATGGACATACTGGTTCTGCTGGCTTTCACTAGCCATGGCAGACTTAACGGCTGTAGGCCTCTACATGCAGTACTGGATACCGTGGCTGCCCCAATGGATACCTGCCTTACTTGTTTTGATTGTCTTGTTGTTAATGAATTTGACAGCTGTAAAACATTTCGGCGAAATGGAATTCTGGTTTGCCTTGATTAAGGTAATCGCTATCATCTCTCTTATCATCATCGGTATCATCATGATTGTTACAGGTTTTACTACAGATGCTGGCGTCGCCACCTTTAGTAATATGTGGAACTACGGAGGATGGTTCCCAAATGGAACGATGGGCTTTATTCTATCATTCCAAATGGTTGTATTTGCTTTCACAGGCATCGAGCTCGTAGGTTTAACAGCTGGTGAAACGGAAGATCCTGAAAAGGTTATTCCAATGGCTATAAATAATATCCCATTGCGTATTATTTTATTCTATGTGGGCTCTTTAGCCATCATCATGAGTATTTACCCTTGGACTGCCGTTAACCCTGCTGCAAGCCCATTTGTAGCGGTATTTACCGCCGTTGGTATTACAGCCGCCGCAGGTATCGTAAACTTCGTGGTTCTTACTTCTGCAGCATCCGCTACAAACTCCGGTATCTTCAGTACAGGTCGTATGATTTATGCCTTGGCAAAACGCGGTCACGCCCCGAGTTCGATGCGCCGCTTGACTCACAGCAGTGTACCATACCAAGCAACGATTTTCTCAGCAGCCGTATTACTGATTACGGTTGTACTCAACTACGTAATGCCTGAAGCAGTATTCGTTATGATTACATCAATCTCCACGTTCTGCTTCATCTTTATTTGGGGCATGATGGTTATTTGCCATCTCAAATATCGCAAGAAAAATCCTGAGGTAGCGGCACAGTCTAAATTTAAAATGCCTCTATACCCTATAATGAATTACGTCATCCTCGCTTTCTTCGTTTTCGTTTTAGCCATTCTAGCCTTAAACGAAGATACGCGAATTGCCCTCTTGTTCACACCAATTTGGTTTATTATTCTTTGGGCCTTCTACTCCATGCTTAACACGGACGATGAAGATGCCCTTGGGGAAGAACTCATCGAAATGGCTGGTGTAAAAGAAATTTACAAAAAACCTAAGAAAGACGATTCTGACGATTATGTAATCTAAAAAAGCTCGTGCTATGCACGAGCTTTTTTTACTTCATTGACAGGAAGTTTTGTTGTTCATATTGTTGTAAATACGCTGGTAAATTACTTGTATCTTCATTGTAATTAAAAATAGTCTTGATGCGATAGCCTTCTTGAGTGATGATGATATCAATAGAGGATGGTACTTCTTGACCATTCTGTTGCAAGTGGTTAACTAATTCTTGCAAGGCCTCTGTTTGACGTAAAGAACCGGCCATATATTTACCCTTGGATAAACCTGTATTTCTAATGACTTGGCCATTGTATACTTGACCTCTATTATCTTTGTAATAAAAGCGTACAGCATCCTTATCTCCCGTAGGAACTGCTTTAATATAAATGGTCTTCCAATTCTTTTTAATCATCACTTTTGTAGCTTCTGCTAAATTATTAGACAAACGTCGTGTTTCTTTATTTGTTGATTTAGACACACCATTAACCTGTTGAATTTCATCATTCATAGGCATATCAATAGGTGCCACTACTGGATCTTGTTCTACCTTTTTTGCATCTGCAGGCTGAACCGCGAACACACCAACAACCGCCATTACAGCTAATGCGGTAAGAGCAATTTTTTTCATTCCATCTCTCCTTAGAGAATTTATCAAAACAAATTATAATTTATAAAATTAGTTACTAAAATCCGTATCCACGATAGCGAATTGTGTATATTCAGGGAAGCGTTTTTGCATTTCTGCTTTAATTTTTTCTAATGTGCCATGTGGATCTTCTTCATCAAAATCAAAGATAATATCGTAATAGATAACCTTCTTTTCTTCTTGTACATAAAAGGCATGTATTTGTACTACATGTGTATATAGGCTGACAACTTGGTCAAGAGCTTGTCTGATTCCAAGCACTTCTAGACTTGGTTGATTTTCAGCGTATACGCCAACGGTCATATTGATGCCAAATTTTTTATAAAGATGAACGGCGATGCCTTTTGTTAGGGGATGAACTTCTGCCATGGTCATCGTATCTGGTACAGAAATATGAACGGAACCAATTGTTTCTCCTGGACCATAGCTATTTAATACCAAATCATATACGCCCCCCACATATGGATGTTGAGCGATAGTTTCTTTAATCTCACGGATTAGATTATCATCAGCCCGAATGCCAAGCAAATGGTTATACATTTCGCGCAAAATATCATACGCTGCTTTCAAAATCAAAGCAGAGATAGCCGCACCTACATAACCTTGAATATCAAAGTTAAAAAAGTATACTAGACCTGCAGATATCAATGTAGCAAAGGTAATTACCGCATCAAAAAGAGCATCTATACCAGATGCTACGAGCGCATCGGATTTATATTTTTCACCTTGTGCCTTGATATAACGGCCCATCACTACTTTCACCACGATGGCAACAGCAATGATGGCAAGACCTGGTATATCGAAGGTAGATACCTCAGGGTGGATTATTTTTTCCACAGATTCCTTAAGGGATCCAATACCAGCACCAAGAATGATAAAAGCGATGGCCATGGTAGTCATATATTCTATACGACCATGACCAAATGGATGCTCCTTGTCAGCCCCTTTGGCAGCTAATTTCGTGCCCACAATGGTCAATACAGAGGACAACACGTCGGTTAAATTATTTACCGCATCAAGGATGATAGCGATAGAATTAGACGCAAGGCCCACAATCATTTTAAAGATAACGAGAACAATATTGCCTATAATGCCTTTTATACTAGCAAGCGTAATCCCCCGATTACGTGTTGCACTATTTTCTTGTAAAATCATACTACACCTCTTACATTCTGATTCACAGTTCTTAAATTGAACTATATCGATTTACTTCTATTTCTATTATAGCTTATCGATTATCATTTGTCATTATTTTTCTTGAAAAATATTTTTAAACCTATTGATTTTACTAAGTTATCAATAATTCTCATTTCTCAATTAGAATTTTGATGTATTGTGACTTCACAATGTATAGTACAAACCTATTATTAACAAACTAGTATTTTGTATTACGTAACGAGTTGACTAGATCAGATTATGCCATAACCGTAATACGCTCTCCTGTGCGCATGTGTGTAAATACTACTTTTTGAGCGCGCAACTGGAATGGCTGTCCCGTAGGTTGTGCACCGTATAATGTATCCCCTACAAGAGGGTGCCCTATATGGCTAAAAGCTACTCGAATTTGATGTGTTTTTCCCGTGTACAAACGAACTAAAACCTTAGTATATCCACATTTATTGGACTTATACACAGTTTTGTCCACATTTGAATTATTTTTATCCACATCTGCTAATTCTATGTCCACATGTTTTGGTCCTATATCCACAGAACCTTCAGACTTATTCACAGAGTTATCCACAGGCTGGGAAGAATGTCTACATAGGACGGAAAAATCTGTACGCGTCTCTTTGCCCTTTGCATTTACTTCGTAATGAATACCATCAGCACTGCGTTCCATAGGGAATACTAAAGTATCCTCATCAGCTTCTACAATGCCTTCTACAGTAGCCAAATACCACTTTTCAAAGGTATTATCATCCATTTGCTGTTGATAAAGACTTTGAGCTAACCCACTTTTTGCAATGACAATGCAGCCCGTTGTATCTCTATCGAGACGATTCAAGAAACGTACCTTTCTCTTGATACCATGTTCTTTAAAATAGTGCGCCACACCATTGGCAAGAGATAGTTGATCTTTAGAGTTCACCGTCACACCACTTGGCTTATCTACAATAAGAAGATCCTCGTCTTCGTATAAAACAGATAAGTCCATTTCGATAGGGTCGTAATCTATTTTTTCCTTTGCCATAGCAATCCAAATCTCGTCGCCTTCGGAGATTGTATCCTTTGGCGTAGCCTTATGTCCATTAATGTGGATTAATTTCTCTTCAAAGAGTTTAACTAAGGACTTTCGAGGATATTTAGTATCTAACACTTCACCGAGTAATATATCGCATACTTCGCCAGTATGTTCTAGATTACGACTTGATATATCTTGATTGCTACTCGATATACCTCGACTGCTACTAGATACGTCTTGACCATTACCAACTAGCTTTTGTTTTGCACTTTTTTCGCTAAGCACAGTTTCTATATCTACAGCAGTCACGGTCCACAGAATATCGTCAGGACGATGTGTTTTTCGCGCCATTAGTATCTCCTTTCTACGAGTTCAGGGTCTCGTGGCATATAGTTGAGTAGCGAGCTTGGTTGAACGGCTCGACCTCTTATATTCGTCTGTTCAAAGGTAATGGTCAATTCTTGTTTAGGTCGAGTGATGGCCACATAGAACAAGCGCTTTTCTTCGTCTTCACGACCTTCTGCAAGGGCAAAAGGACTTGGGAACGCACCTTCGTTGAGTCCTGCTAAGAATACGTAATCGAACTCACTGCCCTTTGCTTGGTGAATGGTAATGATAGGAATGCGGTCTTCGTTTCGCACCTGTTGTGCAGGCTCGCCCGCCGTGAGAGCTGCGAGCTGCAAAATTTGATTTAACCGCGCCAGTCCTGCAGGTCCTTCATAAGCCGCATCTAGTTTTTCCATGATACGATATAAATCACGTATATGCTCTACTTTAGCTGCTTCTCCATGAGATTTGTAGTATTCTAGGACCCCCATTTGATTCATGATGTACGCCAATAATTTCGTTGGCATCTCCGTATAGGCTTTTCTACGCAAGGTCGCCATTTGAGATGCGATATTGGTGAAAGCTGCCTTATATTTGTTAATAGCTACCATACGTTTCGTTGTAGTAGGCACGATATTTTCTTTCACCGCATAGATTAAAAGCTGTGCAGTTGCTAAGATATCGTCCATCGCATTATGAGTCGGGACGTGGTTTATAGGGAATGTAGACGCCAGAAAACCCAATTTATGATTTGGCAAATTAGGGTAAAATCGACGATAAATATCGAGTGTATCATAGACAGCCTTGAACTCGGGATTACCTAAATTATGACGCGCCAATTCATTCGTAAAGATGCTTACATCATAGTTTACATTATGACCTACAATAATAGCATTCTTGGAGAATTCCTTAAAGGCTTGTAACACTATAGTTGGCTCTTCGCCGTGCTCTTGTAAATACGCATCGGAGAAGCCGTGTACCTCTTCGGATTGACCAACAGGTACACCAGAATTGATAAAGCGTTCAAAGGTCTCTAAGACCTGTCCATTTTCATCGATGCGGATGGCCGCAATTTGAATGATGCGGTCTTGAGCCGTATCTGTGCCGGTGCTCTCCACGTCATAAACAACGACTTCCTGCTGTTCGAGCCCACTTACGAGCTTTGCATAAGGCTCCGCCTCAAAAATAGGCATATCCATGAAGTCCGTCAATTTTAAACCGACTTCCCGTGTTTCAGGACTTTCAATTGCGGCGATACGAGCGTCACCAATACCAGCGACATATCGCTTGATAATGCGCTTCGCACTGACAGAGTCATTAGGATTCATCAACAACTTGAAGTAGGCCATAACATCTTTGATTTCTTGGCGTCTAAAGAATTTAAACTCGTCGATAATCATGAATTGACGGCGTTCCTCTTCAGGACGCTCACCATTAAGACGTTCAAAGGAGTCACTCAATCGCTGTGCCTTTTTATTATCCCGCACGAGAACGCCGATATTAGCATCCTTTGGCAATGCACAGATAGCTTCATAGATATATCTCCCCTCAAGGTAGCTATTTTTACAACCTTTAATGAGAACTGGCTTAGCCTTGCTTTCACTATTGGCACGAGGCAATTCAGTGTAAATAGACCCAACTAGGTCGGGAAACATATTTTGCAAGGTCTTAAAAGCCGTCGTAAAAAGCGTCCAGTTAGAGCGATAGTTTTCATAGAAGATGATTTTCAAGGGCTTGAAGTCCGCATCAAACTGCTTGAGCAAGCGAAATGGATCAGACCCACGCCATTCGTAAATCGTTTGGAAGTAGTCGCCACATAGTAGCACGTGATTACCTTCCCACAACATTTCTAGAACCTTGTACTCCAGTACGCCCGTATCTTGCATTTCATCTACAGAGATATAGCTGTAACGACTGCGCCAGCGCTCACGAACTACAGGGTCTTGGAATAGGCGATGAACACCGCAGATGAGGTCTGTAAAATCTAGACCGTGCACAGAAGCTAAGCTTTCATCATACGCAGCAATCCATTCGTGACCATGATTCAAGAAATCATGGAGTTCACTATAGAGGACATTGCCAAAGCTAGAGAATTGCTGCTCAATGGCTTCACGTTGTTCCTTCTGTAAGCGTTCGATGGTCCGCTTGTAATCGCCTATGAGATCATCAGAATAAAATCCATATAAGGAACGATATTCTTTCACCATGGAGATAACATTAGCAAAAGACATTTCTCGCAATTTACCAGGACGGTACGGTTCAGACAATTCCTTGCAATCCTCTTCATCAAAGATGGTTACATCCGTGTACAAGGTTTCGTTGCGCTTTCCCTCTTGTTGGAGAATGAAAAAGCAAAAGCTGTGGAATGTACTAACCTCCACAGCCTTTGCAGGACTGCCTACGAGCGATTGAATGCGGTCTTTCATCTCATTTGCGGCCTTATTTGTAAAGGTCATGCACAAGATATTCTCCGCCTTCGCATAGCCGCCCTCAATGAGGTGAGCCACTCGATAAGCAAGTGTATTCGTTTTTCCAGTCCCAGCGGACGCTAACAAGAGGATATTCTGTTCCACTTCATCAATAACGCGTTGTTGTTCACGATTGATAAGCATAAAGACCTCCTGTTATAAAATGCCGTAATATATAGCAGCTAAAACCATAGGAATAGGACCTAAAATTGCTGTTAATGCCCAAATACCAACTCCAATATCCATTGGAATCTCCAGTATATGAACACATACCCAGTAGGTTAAAACCCCTGTTACAACATTCATAGCCACCCGTTTAATGGTGAAAAATGCTACCTTGAAAGCAATGTAGGCTACAGCAATGGAAATAACCGCCGATATAATCGGTGATGCTAATAAAGCTCCCATACTACTATCCTTTCATTTCTTGACGGTTCACTACGGCACCGCCTAGCGTTAATTCATCGGCATATTCAATATCGCCACCCACAGGAACACCGCGGGCAATGCGCGTTACCTTGATGCCACTCGGACTTAATAAGCGCGCCAAATACAAAGCTGTTGCTTCTCCTTCGACATCTGGGTCTGTAGCGAGGATAACCTCTTGTACAACACCATCGCGAAGGCGTGCAATCAATTCTTTTACGCGAATATCATCGGCACCGATGCCCTCCATAGGCGATAAGGCACCTTCCAATACATGATACAAGCCCTTATAATCACCACTGCGCTCGATAGCAATGACATCGCGAGATGTTTCAACAACCATAATCGTCGTTTGATCGCGGTTTGGATTGCTACAGAATTCGCAAGGATCTTGAGCTGATAAGTTAAAGCAAATTGAACAGTGACGCGTAGCCCCCTTCGCTTCTACGATGGTTTCCACGAGGCGGTCCACCTCTTCCTTCGGCATTTCTACCAAATGGTAAGCCAAGCGTCTAGCCGACTTGGAGCCAATCCCCGGCAAGCGGCGCAGCTGTTCTACAAGCCGTTCCAAAGCATTTGTCATTTAGAATAAACCTGTTGGCAAATTAAGACCACCAGTTACTTTGCCCATTTCTTGAGCCAAGAGGTCGTCTACTTTTTTACTAGCTTCGTTTACCGCAGCCATTACCAAGTCTTCTAACATTTCTACATCTTCAGGATCAACCGCCGTTGGGTTCAATTTCAAAGACTCGATGATTTTTTCGCCGTTCATCACAACTGTTACAGCTCCGCCACCTACGGAAGCTTCTACTGTGCGAGTTTTTAACTCTTCTTGCATTTTCTTCATATCTGCTTGCATTTTTTGAACTTTTTTCATCATGCCAGACATATTGCCCATACCTTTACCAAACATCGTATTTCCTCCTTTTAGGACATCGTCCTATACTAATATTCTAAGTCCATATCATTAATACTCTATGACATAGGTTTATAACATATATGTCTCCTAATAGCCCTAAGGCCAAAGGTTATTATATAACAATTACTTTTTTATCTATTCTTCAATGACCTCGACTATGATGTCATGGTCTTCAGATAGTTTTTCTAATGTTTCTGCCAATAAAGGATTGTTTCGTTCCTCTTCGGTCATATGCGCTGGATCCCATGCGTATTCACGAGCCACCGTAACGCTATCGATGGCCTCTATTTCAATAGGTGCTGGTGAAAGCATAGCATTTCCATCACCTTGCGGTGAGGTTACCTCACGAGGTTCACCCCCATCAGACTTTGGGACAGCTTCCACCTCGATATGTGCACCGCTATCCATAGGACGCTCTAACACTTCGCCATCCTCGCTGATAACAGTCACACTATCTAATGGATGTGGTGGCATATCATCTAAGGATGATACATAAGAACCCTCCATATCGTCTACAGGCACATCATCAAAGGAATGAACTGGAATATCATCCCCTTCAATAGAACCTGCTAAAGACTCGATAGGAATCTCTCCATCTGGAACTTGAGTAGATGGAGTACCATCAAAGGATGTAATCGGCACATCATCACCGGATGCTGGCTCTGTTTCTACTCCAGCTCCTAATGCAGTTTCTGATGCATCTGTTATAGCTGTATTCGCACTATCACTAACTGCCGTATTTGCAACAGAACCAGCGGTTTTCTTAGCTAAGAACGCCATAGCCGCAGCCTTAGCCGCGTCCACGGCTGCAGAATCAAACTTACTCTCTTGAGGATCATTGGTTAAATCCATTTGTGTTGGTTGCGTACCGGAGGTCGTCTTTACGTCAACCATCGGTTCTTGTGTCCGTTGGGGTGCTTTTACTTGGCGTTGTATGGTGCTACCAGCAGCCTTTTTATAATCTTTATAAACTTGCGTGAGGGCATCCACGATTTCTACGTGTACTGCATAGCCCAGTGTATAGGTGAAAGCATCAGCCGCTTCAGCCAAGTTCACTTCATTGGTCATCACATTGAGATGCAATGTATTTTTAAAGGCCATGACCGCCTTGCTTTGGTCTACATATACAAGTTGACCTTGACCAATAACGGTAGAGGTCATATTGCGATTGCTGTCCTTCAAGTATTTAATCACATTGGATTGTACATTGCGATACTCTTGAGCAGACAAGATTTGTTCACTAATGATGGCCTGTGTACTAACACCTTTTTTAGCACGACCTTTAGCTTGGTTTCTTGTAGGTTTTCGGGAAGCCGTGTCCCCATTATTTGGCGGTGGCGCCATGCCAACTCCGCCCATCGGTGGCGGAGCCATGCCCACTCCATTCATCGGAGGAGGTGTGCTACCAGGCACTCCTAGCGGTGGAGGTGTCATACCTACATTAGTAGGCGGTGGTGTCATTCCTACGCCACTTGAAGGTGGTACTGTGCCAACAGTAGCATTTTGATCACTACTCATTGAAGCACTCTGTACAGTAGCACTATTATCTACAGGAACAAAGCTATTTGCATAGCCACCTTGTGATAGTACAAATGCATTGGCACCATACGTTGTTGGAGCTGCTACGGGACTTCGTTGCTCCAATTGAGCCATGCGGTTCAATAATTCGTTTCGTTCAGATCGATCGGCACTTTCTAGAGCATATACACGGTCTTCTAAGCTTTCATCAACAGAACCTAATTTAGCACAAAGCACGAGTAGGCCCATTTCAATGATGGTTCGCGGATTATCCACTTGTTTCGCATCATTCATGATAGATTGAGCACTGCGCACATATTGGTTAAGTTCATTAAAATCAACAGTATTGGCCTGAGCTAGGAACTCATCTTTAAAGGCATCGTATACCTTGAGCTCATCTGTATCAGGAGCCACCTTACCAACGAGCAAAGCACGCACATGTTGAATAAGGGCTTCCATAATTTGCGTCGCATCGCGACCTTCTGCCAATGCATCGTGAACGTAGGATAATACTTTAGGTCCATCGCCATTACGCAAAGCATCTAGAAAGTGAATAATCCATTCTTTACTTACGAGACCAATTAACTCTTCCACCACTTGCGGTGTAATAGAGCCTGTTGCCATACCTGCACATTGGTCTAGAATACTCAAGGCATCACGCAAACCACCGTCTGCATGAACAGCGATAAGCTGAGCCGCCGCAGAATCAAGGCCAATGCCTTCTTTTTCTGCTACGTAAGATAAACGTTGTGCTATGTCATCAGAGGTAATGCGTCTAAAGGTATAGCGCTGACAACGAGACACGATAGTAACAGGTAATTTTTCAATTTCTGTGGTGGCAAAAATAAACATGACGTGAGCTGGCGGCTCTTCTATGGTTTTTAAAAGCGCATTCCATGCCTCTGTAGTGAGCATGTGGGCTTCGTCTATGATGAACACCTTTTTACGCCCCTCAACAGGCATAAATTTGACGCTTTCACGGAGAGCACGCACCTCATCGATACCACGATTGGATGCGGCGTCGATTTCAAGGACGTCCATGGACTGTCCACTCAAAATCGATTGACAAGCACTACACTCGTTACAAGGGTGATCCGTTGGACCATGCTCGCAGTTGATAGCGCGCGCAAAAATCTTCGCCATGCTCGTTTTCCCAGTCCCCCGCGGACCGGCAAATAAATAGGCATGAGCTACCTTATCCTCGCGGATAGCGCGCATCAATGTATCAGACACCTGATGCTGACCGACTACATCGGTAAATGTCTGCGGTCGATACTTACGATATAGCGCAATATATGCCATTGGAACACCCCCTTTTTCCGAAACTTACAATACTTTATTATACCATATTCAAGAAAATCTGACTTCTTTAATATAGTTCTCTCCACATTTACAAAGTGATATATTTATTTATAAACTTTGTAGATATTTACTAGTCAAAATTCCATCATATGGTTCACAATAAAACATCGTATAGTACAGAATAAAGTATCATACATTCCTAAATTAGACATAAAAAAAGCGGCCTCACAGGCCGCCTTGCAATATTCGATCACGACAGCCCCCGGGTTCCCCGTGGCACATGAAGGTTACCGCTTAGTGCTGCTACCTCTCAGTCCTGACACGATTCACAGGCCCCCATTGCACAGGCCCGAGAACTGCCATGATCCAATATTGCAATACAGATATTATACATGAAAAAGCCTCTATAGTCAAAGCTATAGAGGCTTTTCACTGTATTCTTATATAACCAAAATTAACTAAGGAGAAATATATTATGCATATTTTTCTTTAAATGCAGCCAATTGTGCTTCTTCTAAGGACAAGCCTTGTTCTTTGAAGCGTTCAATAGTAGCTTGCATTTCTTCGTATGCTACAGGTACAACCTTTGTAAATCTATTTACAAAGTTATTCCAGTTTTCAAGGATGTGACGGCCTTTAGCGGAGTTAGTATGCAATACATGTTGTTCTACCAGTTCTTTAATGCGTTTAAGATCATCATTATTAGCAGGACGTAGTTCTACAAGACCTGTATTTACATAGCGTTCATCGCAATCGAGAATGTACGCGTAACCACCGGACATACCTGCTCCGAAGTTACGGCCGATTTTACCAAGTACGAGCACTTCGCCACCGGTCATGTATTCACAACCATGGTCGCCGACGCCTTCCACAACGGCACTGATACCACTATTACGAACGGCAAAACGTTCACCAGCTACACCATTGATATAAGATGTACCAGAGGTTGCACCGTAGAAGGCAACATTACCGATAAGGATGTTTTCGTCAGCCTCAAAGATAGACGCTTTCGGCGGATACACAGTAATTGTACCACCGGATAAACCTTTACCGAGGTAATCGTTGGCATCGCCTTCGAGTTCTAAGGTCATGCCTTTAGGGATGAAAGCACCAAAGGATTGGCCTGCAGAGCCTTCAAAGTTCAACTTGATTGTATTGTCTGGCAAGCCGCTTTCACCATAACGACGTGTCACCTCAGAACCAACCAAGGTACCTACAACACGGTTGATATTAGTGATTGCCAATTTAGCGCGAATCGGTTTTTGGTCCTCAATAGCAGGACGGCACATACGCAAGAGCTTGGACATATCCAAGGTGCGTTCCAACTCATGATCTTGATCAACCATGTGCATATGCCCTACAGCGGCATCGATGTACGGACGGAACAGTATACGTTTAAGGTCAACCCGAGACAATTTGAAGTTATCGTCTTGAGATTTTTGACGCACAAGATCAATACGACCAACGAGTTCTGCTACGGAGCGAATACCTAGACGAGCCATGATTTCACGCAATTCACGAGCGATAAAGAGCATCAAGTTTTCTACATACTCAGGCTTACCTGTGAAGCGGGCACGCAATTTTTCATCTTGTGTGGCTACGCCGTAAGGACATGTGTTGAGATTACATACACGAGCCATTTTACAACCTACCGCAACGAGTGGCAATGTGCCAAAGCCGAATAGCTCAGCACCGAGCATAGCTGCTACAGCCACGTCGAAACCGGTCATCAATTTAGAGTCTACTTCTAATTGAACACGGTCACGCAATCTATTGAGCATCAATGTTTGATGAGTTTCAGACAAACCTAATTCCCAAGGCACACCAGCGTGTTTAACAGATGTACGACCTGCCGCACCAGTACCACCATCGTAACCAGAAATTAAAATATTGTCAGCTTTTGCTTTAGCAACGCCAGCAGCAATCGTGCCAACGCCTGCTTCAGATGTCAATTTAACGGAAATACGCGCATCTTTGTTGACGCATTTCAAATCGTAAATCAACTCAGCCAAGTCTTCGATGGAGTAAATATCGTGATGTGGTGGTGGAGATACGAGCTCAACACCAGGAGTGGAGTGACGAGCTTTCGCGATTTCAGGATATACCTTTTTGCCTGGTAATTGACCACCTTCACCTGGTTTTGCGCCTTGAGCACATTTAATTTGCAACTCTTTTGCATTGATCAAATAATTCGCTGTTACCCCGAAACGACCAGATGCAATCTGTTTTACTTCGGAGTTCATGCTGTCGCCGTTTGGCAATGGTTTGAAACGAGCTACGTCTTCGCCACCTTCACCAGAGTTAGATGTAGAGCCTAAACGATTCATAGCGATAGCGATCGCTTCATGCGCTTCTTTACTGATGGCACCGTAACTCATAGCGCCCGCTTTAAAGCGTTTTACGATAGACTCTTCCGGTTCAACCTCTTCGATAGGAATACCGCCGCCTACAGGATAATTCAATTCCATCAAAGAACGTAATGTAACATGGTAATCATTGCGAATCGCTTTGGAGTATTCTTTATATTTTGTATAATCCTTTTCGATAAGGGATTCTTGTAAAAGATCGATAGTCTTAGGGTTGAATAGATGCTCTTCTCCATCTTTTACAGGACCATACCAACCGCCTGGTTCGAGTACAGTTTCATCGGATTTGAAAGCCCGTTCATAACGAGCTAATGCCTCATGTGCTACACCTCCAAGACCAATTCCGCCGATACGTGTTGGCGTATTTACAAAGAACTTATTAATGAAGTTAGTATTCAAGCCCAAAGCTTCAAAGATTTGTGCACCGTGGTAGGATCGAACTGTGGAAATACCCATTTTGGACATAACTTTCATAATGCCACCCACAGCGGCTTTAATATAGTTCTTTTCTGCTTCTTCTGGTGTAATATCACCAAGACGTTTACGAGCTTGCAAATCGCGAACTGTTTCAAGTGCTAAATATGGGTTGATAGCCGTTACGCCATAGCCAATTAATGTACAGAAGTGATGAACCTCACGTGGTTCACCAGACTCAAGGATGAGGCCGATTTCTGTACGCAATACTTTGTCGATCAAATGATTATGAACAGCTGCTACAGCTAATAATGCTGGAATTGGTGCATGGTTTTCATCGACACCGCGGTCGGATAAGATCAACACATTTTGATCTGTACGAGCTGCTTCTTCTGCCTTTTCGCATAAATCATTTAGCGCATCGCGCAAGCCTTCAGCACCCTTAGTAGGATCGAAGAGAATTGGCAAGGTTACGGATTTCATGCGACGACAATCAAGAGCCTTGATGGATGCCAACTCTTGGTTTGTAAGGATTGGTGTGCGCATAGACAGCGCGTAGGTTCCTGCTTTGTTAGGATCTGTTAAATTACCAGAGTTACCAAGCATGACCCGTGTAGATGTAACCATCTCCTCACGGATAGAGTCGATAGGAGGATTTGTTACTTGTGCAAACATTTGCTTGAAGTAGCTATATAGCAATTGTGGTTTATCAGACAAGATAGCTAAAGGCGCATCGGCACCCATGGCACCTACAGGGTCTTTACCATCTTTTGCCATAGGCACAATCATGCGCACAAGGTCTTCTTGAGTATAACCAAAGGCTTGTTGATTTTTGAATAAATCTTCAATTTTTGGAATGGAGCTTTCATCGGCCTGAGTAATTTCAGATAAGTGAATAACGTGTTCTTTTACCCATTCATCGTACGGTAATTCAGTAGCAACGCGATGTTTGATTTCTTCATCGGAAATGATACGTTGTTCATCTGTATCGATGAGAAGCATTTTACCTGGTTCCAAACGACCTTTAGCACGGATGTTTTCAGCATTTTCGTTTACAACACCAACTTCAGAAGCCATGATAACGCGGTCATCTGTTGTCACATAGTAACGAGCGGGACGCAATCCATTACGGTCAAGCACACCGCCGATAACGGTACCATCGGTAAACCCCATAGCCGCAGGACCATCCCAGGGTTCCATCATGAAGCTATTGAACTCATAGAAATCATGTTTTTCTTGGCTCATAAGGTTATTTCGTTCCCAAGGCTCAGGAATCATCATCATAATCGCATGAGGCAAGGAACGACCTGTCATGTGCAAGAATTCCAAGGTATTATCAAACATCGCAGAGTCAGAACCGCTATCATCTACTACGGGGAATACCTTTTTGATATCTGGGAACAATGGAGATTCCGCTTTACCTTCACGAGCATTGATCCAGTTCACGTTACCGCGGATAGTGTTGATTTCACCATTATGCACTAAGAAACGGTTAGGATGTGCCCGAGCCCAACTTGGAAATGTATTCGTACTGAAACGAGAGTGAACCATTGCCAACGCAGATGTAAAGTCAAGGTCGCTCAAATCAAGGTAGAAGTCGCGCAATTGACCAGGTGTTAGCATACCTTTATATACAATTGTTTTAGAAGACAAAGATGCAATATAAAAATCGCTAGATAATTCCTTGCTTAATGGAATGATGCGTTTTTCCGCCAATTTACGGATGATATATAATTTGCGTTCAAATTCCTTATTGTTCGTTACATCGGGGCCTTTGCCGATGAGGATTTGAATCATCCAAGGGCGAATCGCCGCTGCCTCTTTACCGACCTTTGTACCATCTACTGGTACTTCACGCCAACCGAGGACAACTTGCCCTTCTTCGCGCACGACCTCTTCGAGAATTCGTTTTTGCTCGTTACGGAGACTTTCATATTTATGAGCAAATACCATGCCTACGCCATATTCGCCAGCTGCAGGTAGGGTAATACCAAGCACTTCGCACTCACGCTTGAAGAACTCGTGCGGAATTTGTACCAAAATACCGGCACCATCACCTGTGTCTTTATCGGCACCGGCACCACCACGGTGTTCAAGGCGCTCCAAAATGCGCAAACCATCGTCGATAATATCATGAGATTTTTTTCCCTTAATATTAACAACAAAGCCCATGCCACACGCATCCTTTTCAAATTGGCTGCTATACATGCCATTGGCTTCGAGTCTAGCTTGATCTAGACGTTGTTGCTCTATTGTGCTTTGCTTCATATCCATAACGTGCACTCCTTCATATCACTTGATTATTCCAAGCACTGCGGCATCGTTCCGTTCGGTCTTGGTAAAAGTATAACTAACAAACTATTTCTCTATAAAATTATCAATTTAACATTCTATAGAATTTTATGTCTATACACAGTATACTCCTGTCCACTGTGAATTGAAAATATAAAAAAAACATAGTCTATGCTTTTCATGCATAGACTATGCATTTTTATCACTATTGTTTTTTTGTATACAAGGATACAGGGAAAATAAGCATCTCGTCCGATAGATACGATAGGCTTATTATTTAGAGCAGAAAAATCAACGGTTATTATTCTCGACCAAAATTATCCCCTACTTCACAGGTAACCGTAATAGCTTCGTCCTTACCATACGGTACGAAGGTTAGCTCCGATGCATGTAAACATTGGCGTGTATAAGGCTTATTGCGCGTACCATACATGGCATCACCAACAATAGGATGTCCAATGTGTTCCATGTGTACGCGAATTTGATGAGTTCTACCAGTCAATAACTTAAAACGTAACAGAGTATTCTCTCCCTCATGATCAAGAACAATATATTCTGTTTGAGCAGGCTGACCAAATTCATCGATAACGCGACGATTATCGAATACTGGATCCACCCCGATAGGCGCATCTACCATACCATCCGCATCAATACACCCTTCTACAAGACCTGTATAAATGCGGTCGATACGACCTGCTTGTAGCTCATCCGTATAGTATTGTTGTGCTTCTTTTGTTTTACCAAAGAGAATGCACCCCGATGTATCTCGGTCGAGGCGGTGCACAGGTCGAACCTTATGAACTACGTTTTTCTTTGCATAATACCCTGCCACATAGTTACTCAATGTACAAGACTTCGTTTGCCCTGCAGGATGAACGAGTATAAAGGGATCCTTATTTACAACTAACGTATGCGCATCTTCATAGAGAACTGTAATCGGTCCCTTGTCTACATCAACCCCATAATCCTTATCTTGTGGTAATTCTAAGGTTAACACATCACCTTTTTTGAGTGCCCGTTGTGAATGAGCCACACGGCTATTAACTTTTACCCGTTTCTTGCGAAACATCATTTGAATATCCCGAGAGGATAAGGAAAATCGTTCTTTTACATATTTAGAGACCGTCAACTCTGTCGGTTCTTTCACCGTATACGTTTTCCAGCTCATATTACCACCATTCGTTAATATATGTTTTTTGTTCAGGATAGAGAATATCGAAATAGTCTAACCATTCTTCGCTTACTGAAAGTTTCCCTTCAAAAACAAGGTCTCGAGCCGTAAGTGTACCCATTAATAACTGGCTCAATGCACCGACTTCAACGGTAACATCTGCTTCGCCCTCTAATGTATCAGAAATCTTTTTAACGGATGGCGTTAATGCACCGCCATATTGCACTTCATAGCGACCTTCGTTCCAGTCACAAAGGTTATCTTTTACTACAAAGGTCATTGTGATGGGCATCATCAATGCCTCTGGATTTACAGGAATCGCTTCAAAAGCAGCTTTTACGTCTACAATACGACTCATCATATACGGCATCGTAGCGTGACCAGTTCTACCATCAGGATAGAAGCGATAGTATGTATCATGAAGACCTTCATTCCAACGAATAGAAGTACCTTGGGAACGATGATTATAGAAGTAGTTCAATAATGCACGTTGTGCGCGGCGTGTCGTGTAAACCAATTCAGAAACAGGAATTTCAGGCTGACCTAAACGATACACTGCATAACCTTCGATGACATGTTCATCATTGCGCACTACAGCGACATTTACACCTTCTGCAAAGAAGCTGCCTAATAATCGTTTCCATTCCTTTTCACCGCGCTCTGCGTAGCCGGAAAGACGAGCCGTATATGTTTTATATACTGGATCTAACAAAGTCCATTGATCTACGCTATTTAGCAAGCCAAAGCTCAACGTTTTATCTGTCATAGGGCGCAAGTCTTCTAGCGACATGGTGTTCACCCATTGATGAGCATAAAGTTCCCAACCATATTGTTGATAGAATGCCGCCTTGGATGGCATCAAAATCGTCATAGCTTGGCCGCGTTTACAAAGCTCATCTAGTGCAGAGGTCAATAATGCACCGCCTACTCCACCACGGCGAGCCGCAGGATGCGTTGCAACGCCTACCATATAACTCGTAGGTAATACAGCACCGCGAACGTTAAGATTGTATTGACGCAGATGAACGGTACTCAACAATTGATCCTGTTCTAGGCCGACTATTGTATTCTCTGGTTCATAGCAATTTGTAAAATAATATTGGAAGAATGGATCTTCCTTTGGTTCAAAGCAGTACGCCCATAGATTCTCCACATGAGGCGTATCTTGAGCCGTCGCAATTCTAAATTCCATATTTATATCCTCGTTATATCATAAGAACCGTTATCTATCTGTCGCGTCACAGCGTATAATATCTAACCTGTCGCCATATCGCCATATCGCCATATCGCCATATCGCTATGATGATAGGATAGTTACATTCAAATAGATAGGCTAACAATTCTATTATAACAAAATGAGCTATGGAGCGCATCGGCTTCATAGCTCAAATTTTTATTTACCACCTGTCGCATTATCAGCTTCGTTAGCATATACTGCATCATATTTTTCAGCAAAATGATCTGGGTTATAAGATTCTTTTGCTTGACGAAGGCCAGGCAAACCC
Source organism: Veillonella parvula (assembly GCA_947096075.1). Taxonomy (GTDB): domain Bacteria; phylum Bacillota; class Negativicutes; order Veillonellales; family Veillonellaceae; genus Veillonella; species Veillonella parvula_C. Next base: position 19,102 of record CAMUQE010000011.1, read on the forward strand.
ATATCTTCTTCGCGGTTGATAAATTCTACTTCACTAAATTCATGACGAATGAATTCATTGTTAATAGCTTGATACAAACCACGAATATCTGGATTTGCTTTTTCAATGTGAATCAAAGCAATTCTGTCATTGAGTAGCTCACCAATACTAAAGGCTTCAACACGGCCGAATAATTTAATGGCACCGCCCTTAAGACCCAAAACATCCCAGTTATCAAATAACAAATTGATGGCTACCAATTCATCTTCGATACCTTCTTCATGATGCGTTTCTACCCAAGATGCTGCCGTTTCACGACACAATGGGATGATATCTTCTGTAATTGGCACATATTCATAGTTAGAATATTGCATGCGGAATTGGTTTAAATGGTTTTTCTTTTGACGAAATTTCTTACCAGACAAGTTGATAAGATCTTCGGACTTGTAAATATATTCGTAGTTGTCTCGGTCAGGTGTAAATGCATAGCGACCAGGACACAGGTCTTCCATGCGTTCTTTTACAGCTTTGCTAACACCTTTAAAACGGAACGGCAATTTATTTTCTACGAACCATTCTTTAGCACGCAACAAGCCATCAAGGAACTTTGCATCTTTACCAGCAAATGGAGGTAAAAGGAATGGCTCACGCTTGCCACCACCTTGGATGTACAATACGCCATTTTCTTCAGCCCAGCGAATACCGTACGGATCTTGCCACATAAACAATGTAGTAAAGCAATTATCGGATGCTTCATAATGATGTTGTTCAAAATATTTGTCGATTAATGGTTTATCTCTCAATTCAAAACGTTTAAATTCTAAAATAATAATCCCTCCTATCAGATTCCTCTTTTGAGGTTACTTTCACAATCTGTGAAAGTTTTGATTCCATCACATTTAAACATAATCCTAACAATCTAGTACTAAAATCTTAGGTCTCATAATTACAATTTTACAGATTCACCTAACACAAAGGTGCCATCCGTCGTAATAACCTTATCACCTTCGTTTAAGCCAGAAATAATAGCTACATCATTGCCTTCAGTGATGCCTACCTCAACAACACGTACATCAACTGTATTATTCTCAGTCAATACATATACATATTTCCCATCTTGATTTTCCCGAACCGCCTTAGTTGGAACGGTCAGCATCTTGGCTTTCACATTAGATTCAATAACGAGTGTATAGAATTCACCAGCCTTGATTAGGCCTTTCTCATTATTGAAAGTGGCTTTCACAAGAACACTTGGCACATTTTCAGGTTGAGTAATATCTACGTAAGTCAATTCACCTGGTAATTCTTGGTCACCTACCTTGAGAAGTACCTTCATGCCATTCTTCGCTTCAGGTGTACCTAATTTCATAGCCGCATCACGAGGAATGCTGAGGGATGCAACCATCGGCGTAGATTGCTGAATCATCATAAATGGACGGTCTGCAATCGCCATTTGACGGTCTTCGTTATAGATAGATGTTACAGTACCTGCTATAGGAGCCACGATTGTAGATGCCGCTATCTGAGCCGATACTTGTGCGATTTGTGCCTCAATGGCCGCCGTATTGATGCCTCCACCACCACCGGTTGTAACTGTTGTAGTTTGTGGTTGAGATCGTTCCAAAATACGATCATATTCTTTTTGTGTGATTATGCCCGCTTCACGCATGCGTTGAGCCTGTTCCAGTTGAGTACTGTCTATAGATGCTGCAGTCGTAGTCGTCACAGCTGAGGCATATGATTGTGATTGGGCTTGCGCTAATTGTCCTTGCAAGGATGCTAGCTGTTGTTGTAAAGCCGATATATCTACAGTTGCCACAGTTTGACCTTGCTGTACTTGATCGCCTACTTTCACGGCATACACGACCTGCCCCGTCAAGGTCGGCGTTATCGTCGCCTTATTAAGGGCCGTTACATTGGCATCATTATGAATCTGCAACGGCATATCCTTGTACGTTACCTCTGAGACGGATACGGTTTTCGTACCACATCCCGCAATGGCGAGTGTCATAATCATAACACCAAGGATAGCAATTACAGAGCAAAAACGATTTATTTGCATTCTGTCACTTCCTATCATATTGATTTTTATCAATACCTTAGTATATCATAAAATCAGTTAGAATTGTATGAAAGCTAATTCCTTTAATTTATGGATATAACGGAGGTTCTCATGGAAGAACGGATGGACTTTAGGATTTTAAATAATGGTAGCTTCATTCCCTCCATCGGTTATGGTACCTATAAAACAGGTACCGAAGGAGAGACTGAACAGGCCGTTGCCAATGCACTTGGCGTAGGCTATCGTTTACTCGATACGGCCGCCTATTATGGCAATGAAGAAGCCGTGGCTAAAGGAATCAGAGCATCTGGTATCAAACGAACAGATATAATCATCACTACTAAAATTTGGCACACTGATGCGGGCTATGATAATACGATGCGTGCTGTTGAAAGCTCCTTAAAGAAATTAGATACCAACTATATTGACATCATGCTGGTACATCAACCACTGGGTGATTACTACGGCTCTTGGCGCGCCATGGAAGAATTATACGATCAAAATGTACTTCGTGGGTTAGGCCTATCTAACTTCTACGAGGATCGCCTCATTGACTTGCTATACCACTGCAATGTAAAACCGGTGGTCAACCAAATCGAATGCCACCCGTTCAACCAACGTCAGGCCCTCTTACAATTGATGAGAAAGCATCAAGTTGTAGGTATGGCATGGTCTCCATTTACCCGTGACCGCCAACCAATTTTTGACCATCCAATCATCAAAAGCTTGGCTGAAAAATACGGTGTATCAAAACACCAAATCATCTTGCGTTGGCACATCCAACGAGGCATCATTCCATTGCCAAAGGCAAATAATGTGAGCCATATGGAAGCCAACTACGATGTATTCGACTTCAAACTCACTAACATCGACATGGACGTTATGGAATTATTAGACCAACAAGACTTCTTGGAAGACCATCATACTGCACCAGCTCTTGAAAGACTATTACAACTTAAATAGAATATAAAAACAATACCACTTATATCATCTTCCTTTAGGAATAGATATAAGTGGTTTATTTTAGTGTACTTTATTTTATTTCGGCACATTAAAGACGGCTTGTATGAGTATCATGTACACTACAGTGCCCGCACCAATGGATACAAGCATATTTCGCTTCCATAGATGTAAGCCTACGGTAACAAGCAATGCGATCAATTCAGGTATTCCATATGGATACGATAGGACAACTGTTTCTTTAAAAGTATATACAACGAGCATCCCCATAACAGAAGCGGGTAATGCCTTACCGAGGTATAGCACAAAGTCTGGAGCCTTTTTTCCTGGTGGAAATACGAGGAACGCCCCAAAGCGAGTGAGTAATGTACCTGCCACTACAATGGCAACGGTAATGACCATTTCTATACTAGTCAAGGCGCACACCTCCCCACTTATACGCAATATAGGATGCTACGAGCATACAACTCATCGAAGTAAGCATAAAGAACGCTTTACCTACTAGAAGTAACATAGTTAATGCTACAACGGCACCAGCAACACCAAACGCTTTAATCCTATTATTCTTAGCATTCAATAACATTTCGAGGAACACCACAATAAACAGGCCTGGCAATACAAAATCAATACCCCGTAAATCTACAGTAGACAAAAGATTTCCAAATAAGCCACCTACAAGAGTACTAAATACCCAGAACACATAGTTAAGCCAAGACACATGGAAGAAGAACCACTTTTCATCTACATCTTCTGGAAGTTTAGTTGTGGCATTGATAGCAAAGCTTTCATCACACATCCAAGCTACGGTAGGGAACCATTTCCAGCCCATATTCACATAGCGCTGCAACATAGGCAATCCATAGAAGAAATGACGCCCATTGACAAACATGGTCAAAACAAAGGCATTTAACGGATCAAAGCCCGCCATGAGCATACCAATAGTTACGAATTCCATGGAACCTGCGAAAATAGTGGCTGCTAAAACAGGCGCCGTCCACCACGGAAAGCCTTGGCTCGTCGCATACAGTCCAAACCCTACTCCTATGAAAAAGAAGCTAATCCCCATGGGAATCATAATAGGAAGCGCAAAGGAAAAGGCACTTCGACGCTTTATTTCACTCAAAGGATTTTCTCCTTTCGAAATCATACATTATATATTATGTAAACGATAGTCAAAACTAATCTTAGTACTCTTCCAGACACTAAAAACTAATTTGAACAATAATAAAAGACACCATATGGTGTCTTTTATGTAATTTATTATATTATACATGGTATATAATTAGTGTCAAATTCTGATGGTTTTAAGCAAATGTATTATAAAGCACGAGTTAAAATTTCACGAGCTACTTCTGGTGTTACATCGCCTTTTTCACCAAGTTGTGTCATACCATGATCTTCTAATTGTTTCACAATTTTATCAACTGCTTCAGCGCCAAGGCCATAGTCTTTCAAATGCGTAGATACACCAAGGGACTCAAAGAATTCACGAGTTTTAGCGATAGCCTTA
>CAMUQE010000012.1 GCA_947096075.1 Veillonella parvula
TCCTTGAGTAGCAGATTTTACCACTACAGGAATTGTAAACTGTTTACGAATATGTCCTATAATATCTTCTGCAGATTCTAAATTACCATTAAAGGATTCAGAAGTAGCTGTTGGAATATTAGCTCCTTTGAAAACATCTTTGCTTACTTTTTTATTCATTCCTACCGCATGAGCCATGATGCCCGATCCAGTATATGGAATTTCTGCCATTTCAAGCAAGCCTTGTAATGCGCCATCTTCACCATAACGGCCGTGAATTGCATTAAATACAATCTCTCCGCCTAAGGATTCAATATCTTTTAAAACAGTACGAGGATTAAGTTCTAATGTTTGCGCATTATACCCTTTGCTTTCGAGTGCTTCCGCAATAGCAGCGCCAGTACGGCGAGATACTTCAGCCTCTTTGGAAGGGCCACCCATCAATACGATTATTTTTCTATCTTTCATTGTAATCCTTCCTCCAATATAGCTAATAATTTGGGTCCATATTGATTAATAGAACCGGCCCCCATTGTGATAACCAGATCATTAGGTCGCACAATTTTTGCCAATACAGCCGGTATGTCATCAACAGATGGTACATAATGTACAACCTTATGTGTAGCGGCTTCAACAGCGTCAGGAATAGTACGTCCATCGATACCTGCAATCGGATCTTCACCAGAACTGTAAATATCTGTCATATATATTTCATCAGCACTGGTAAAAGCAGTGGCAAATTCATCTTTCAACAAGCTTGTACGTGTATACCGATGCGGTTGAAACACACAAATAACGCGATGTTTTTCAAGTTCTTTTGCCGCTTTTAAGGTCGCTTTAATTTCTGTTGGATGATGTGCATAATCATCGACAACCCAGACTCCACCAACATGACCTTTTGTTTCAAAGCGTCGTTTTGCACCGATAAATTTACCTAACGCTTTTGTAATAAAGCGATTCTCTACACCGCAACATTCATGAGCCACAATAAAGGCTGCCAAGGAATTTAATACATTATGCTCTCCTGGCACGCGCAAGCTGATACGGCTTATATTAATGCCTTTATGATATACATCATATACCAAGGAAGAGTCGACATAATGAATATTTTTTGCTACATAATCATTATTATTCTCTAACCCATACGTAATAAAAGTACGCTTTACGTGGCTCATAACATAACGAATATTTTCATTATCACCACATACGATAGCCTTACCCGTTTCTGGTAACGTTTCGACGAACTTACAGAAAGCGTTTAATAAGTTATCCATAGTTTTATAATGATCCATATGATCATCTTCAATATTAGTTATAACGATAGTATGTGGACGCAATTTCAAAAATGAGCCATCGCTCTCATCCGCTTCCACAACGGAAAAATGTCCTTTACCAAGACAACTGCTACCTTTAAGATAATCTACTTCGCCACCAATAATTACCGTAGGATCCGCATTAGCCTCCACCAGAATTTGTCCAATCATTGAGGTTGTAGATGTTTTACCATGCGCACCAGCTACTGCTATACCATCTGTCACATCTAACACAGCCTTTACAATATCAGAACGGTGTAAAATGGTAATCCCTTGCTCTTTAGCAGCAACAATTTCAGGATTATCTTCACGAATCGCTGTAGAACGAACTATGGCATCAACACCATTTACATATTCTTTATTATGACCGATATGCACTGTGGCACCCATATCTCTAAATTTAGAAATCACTGCAGATTCAGCTACATCTGAGCCGGATACATCATAACCTTTTTGAATCAAAATATTCGCTATCGCACGCATACCAGATCCACCAATACCGATAAGGTGAATCTTGTGAATACCGTCTAACATAAAACCTCTCCTTATTACTTTGCAATAGATAAAGCTAATTTTGCAATATCATGAGCCGCATTCGGTTTTCCCAATTGCAATGCTCGATCTCCCATTTGTGCCAACAAATCACGGTTGGCCATAAACATCTCTATTTCCCCTATTAAATCGTGAGCACTCAACATTTTATCTACAATCATATGCGCCGCCCCTTCTTGTACAAAGATACGTGCATTATAGGTTTGATGATCTTCCGCTGCATATGGATACGGTATCAATACGGATGGAATACCGCGAACTGCTAATTCCGCAAGACCTATAGCACCAGCTCTAAAGACTGCTAAATCGGCTGCTGCTAGTGCTTTTGGCATATCATGTAAATACGGCAAAATCAAAGATGAACTACCTAAACCATCCCCAGCGGTAATACCTAATTGAGATAAAACAGATTCATATTCTCCGTTTCCCGTAATATGAATTAATTTAATACCTTCCACACCTTGGAAGTGTTTATGTACATCTATCATAGCATTGTTAATAGTTCTCGCCCCTCGAGAACCTCCAGCTATGAGTACTGTGAAGGTATCATCACTTAAGTTGAAATAGTTACGTCCCGCTGTTCTTGAATCAACTAACACATCTGGACGAACAGGATTACCAGTGTAGACTACGCGCTTTGCTTTAGAAAATGATGCTTCCGCATCCTTATAGCCTAAGGCTACCACATCAACAAAACGACTCAGAATTTTATTAGTAATGCCTGCTATAACATTCTGTTCTTGAATCAAAGTAGGAATATTGTGTAATGCTGCAGCCATGAGAACAGGACCACATACATAACCTCCAGTACCAATAACCACATCAGGTTTAAACTTACAAACTATGGCATTAGCTTTTATAATGCCTAAAGCAGTTTTACCTAGCGTGACCATGGTACCTAATGATAATTGACGCTGCAAGCCTTGCACAGGAATTGTACTAAAATCAATTCCTTCTTTAGGAACTAATGTAGCCTCAAGGCCTTGTTTGGTGCCAACGTATAACACCTTTGCATCAGGGTTTTGTTTCATGATTTCTTTATATATAGTTATTGCTGGATATATATGTCCACCAGTACCACCACCTGAAATAATAATACGTTTCATTAATGGTGTCCTCCCTCTTGCAACATATGAACACAACGTTTAAAGTCATCCCCACGTTCTTCAAAGCAGCTGTACCAGTCAAAGCTTGAACAAGCTGGAGATAACAATACAATATCGCCAGTCTCCGCCAGTTTATAACCTTGCTCTACTGCTTCTTTCATGGATGAAGCACGATAAATCCCCTCCACACCAGCCTTTTTTGCAGCCGCTTCAAAGCGATCTGCCGCTTCCCCCATGAAAATAACAGCTTTAGTATGCTCTTTAACTAGCTGCATAAAATCTTCTAAAGGCGTCATTTTATCATGACCACCAGCTAATAGAATAACTTGTTGATCAAAGGATTCTAAGGCTTTAATCACAGAATCTACATTAGTGGCTTTCGAATCATTATAGAATGTGATACCACCAATCGTCTTAACGCGCTCTAAACGATGTTCAACTCCATGGAACTCGCTAATAATGCGATGAATTGTCTCTACGGGTACGCCCAACGCATAGGATAAAGCAATAACGGTCAATATATTTTCAATATTATGACGGCCTGGAATATGAATATCTTCATTTCCAATAACAGATTTTGCTATACCATCTTTAGCAATATAACATTGCCCATCAGCATAATAAGCGCCATTCTCTACAACTCGGTTTTGACTAATTTGTAAAATATGACTAGGCGCACGGTGCTCCATATCGGCTACAATGGGATCATCAATATTAAGTACTAAAAAATCTGTACTCAATTGATTTTCAAAGATGCGTTCCTTCGCAGCAATATAGTTTTCCATCGTTTTATGACGAGCCAAATGATCGGGCGTAATATTGAGCATAATAGCCCCAATAGGTCTAAAATGCTTGATCGTTTCTAATTGATAACTAGATAATTCGGCTACTAAAAAACCGTCTGCAGGCATAGAGTATGCCACTTCACTAAGGGAATCACCAATATTCCCACCGACGCTAACTGGTTTTCCAGAGCCTTCTAGAACCTTAGTTAATAAAGTTGTTGTCGTAGTCTTACCATTTGTACCAGTAACAGCTACGATAGGTGATTTAGATACTTCATAAGCTAATTCTACTTCACTGACCACGTCAATACCACGAGCCTGTGCTGCTTTTACAATCGGAATATCTAAAGAAATACCTGGAGAAATAACGATACGATCCACGCCATCTAGCAAGGACTCATCTTGACGTCCTGTAATAATATTTACCCCTGCCGCAACGAGTCGTTTCTCCTCAGCCGTAGGCAGTGTCATGGGCTTATAATCATTTAACACAACATGCGCACCCACTTGGGCTAATACCCAAGATGCACCTATACCGCTGGCTCCAGCGCCAAGAACAAGTATATGTTTATCTCCGTATTCCATCTATATCACCTAAATTATCTATAAAATTAATGTATCCTATCTAATAAGCATACCATTATTTACAACTTCCGTTAAGTATTATCTTATAAAGTTATAGTCGCTAAAAGCACACCAATAATGGCTAAAACGGCTCCACCAAACCAGAACCGATTAACAACTGTTTGTTCTGCCCATCCGGAAAGTTCAAAATGGTGATGAATAGGACTCATCTTAAATACACGCACACCACGTGTTTTGAAAGAAATAACTTGAATAATAACAGATAATGCTTCCATAACAAAAATGCCGCCAATCACCACAAGTAACAATTCTGTTTTAGTTAAAATAGCCATTGCTGCAAAGGCACCGCCTAATGCCAAAGAGCCTGTATCCCCCATGAATACTTTTGCAGGGTTCACATTATATACCAAAAAGCCAAGACATACAGCTGCTATAATAGCACCGAAGTACGCAACACTTTCAGCACCGATAGAATTTGTCATCGATACAGCCATTAGGCCAATAACAGAGAATGCTATCGCCGCCACTGCTGATGTACCACCAGCAAGGCCATCAAGACCATCAGTTAAATTTACTGCATTTGTAGCTCCTACAATAATCAAGAATGCCAATACATAATACCCCCATCCCAATTGTAATTGTATATCTACAACAGGAATCCATAATGTGGTAGGAACAACCATAATCTCAGTAATGCAATAACAGAATACGGCAGCCAATATAAATTGTCCAAGTAATTTTTGCTTCGCTGTTAAACCAAGATTTCGTTTCTTTACTGCTTTTACAAAATCATCAAAAAAACCTAATAAACAATGACCCAGTGTTAAAAATAATAACATACCTGTGCCCACATTCCATGGTGCAAACAATGCCACGCCAATAACAAGGGCTACCATCATGAAAGCACCGCCCATTGTTGGCGTACCTGCTTTCGCTTGATGACTTTCAGGGCCTTCTTCACGAATACTTTGTTGTGCGTGCAAAGAACGCAACATAGGAATAGCAATTTTACCTAGCACTACCGTAATGATGAAAGTCGCTACGAAGGCTAACAGAATGTGATTTATCATATGAATCCTCTACTTATTAATAAATAGGACGGCTAGATATAACTAGCCGTTACCTATTATTCTCGATCCTTTAATTCTTCAACAACGCGCTCCATTCGTAAACCACGGGAACCTTTCACAAGGATAACATCCCCTTTTTCACGAATATCACTGTATGCGTTTGCCATTTCTAAATGACTCTTACAACGGAATGCAGTTAAACCTGCTTTTTTCGCTTCCTTTGCAATAAAGGCAGCAGCATCACCAAAGGTAAATACAACACTATATCCTTCTTCAGCAAGTAATTGACCAATTTCGCGATGTGCTTCTTCAGAGAAGTCGCCGAGCTCGAGCATATCGCCGAGCATTGCAATTTTACGCTTACCTTCCAACTGACCAAGAGCTTTAATCGCTTCAGCCATGGATGATGGATTTGCATTATAAGCGTCATTTAAGATAACAATATCTTCAAACGGAACGATTTCTTGACGCATTGGAGTTCCAGTAAACTCGCTCAAACCTTTACGAATTGTATTTGATTTTATGCCTAACACACGGCCTGCGACGATAGCCGCCAATGCATCATATACATTATGTTCACCAATCATAGGCAAGAAGATATCAAACACTTCATCATAACACTTACAGGTAAACTTAATACCATCTTTTTTATAGCGCAAATGACTACCAATACAGGTAGCATTACGTTCAATACCATACGTAATAGTTTTACCTTTAGCTAAGCTATCCATTGCTTTTACATATGGATCGTCCTCATTAAGGATAGCCACACTATTTTCAGGCAAGCAACGAATCAACTCACCTTTTGCTTCAGCAATGGCTTCGCGAGAACCTAAAAGCTCGATATGACTAGTACCAACATTGGTAATAATCCCCATCGTTGGTTCTGCAATCAACGCCAGTTCTTCAATTTGGCCGAGGCCACGCATACCCATTTCAACAACACAGGCTTCATGCTCAGCGGTCAAACGTAACAAGGTTTTTGGTAAGCCAATTTCATTATTATAGTTTTTCTCAGTTTTTAATACATTAAATTCTGTACCAAGTACGGCTGCCACCATTTCCTTTGTTGTAGTCTTACCAGATGAACCGGTAATAGCAACTACAGGAATATCAAAACGGCGACGATGATAACGTGCCAAATTTTGATATGCTACCAAAGTATTGTCTACCTCGATACAAGCAATGCCTTCTACAGCACGTCCTTTTTCAACGATAGCTCCTGTGGCACCTTTTTCAATAGCCGTATTGATAAAATCATGGCCATCAAAAGTGTCGCCTTTTAATGCTACAAATAAAAATCCCGATTCAATAGTTCTCGTATCAGTAGATATATCTAAAAACTTAATATTGTCGGTATGTGCACTTGTCCCCTGTGTGGCTTCCACTACTTGAGACAATGTAAATTCTGCCATATTAAATCTCCTTGAGTGCTGCTCGCGCCTCTTCACGATCATCGAAATGAATCGTTTTATCCTTTAAGATTTGGTAATCCTCATGCCCCTTACCTGCAATCAGTACAATATCCCCAGGTTTTGCATTTTGTATTGCATGTTGAATCGCTTCCCGACGATCAACGATAACTTCATAATAAGAGCCTTCACGAAGCCCTTCTTTAACGCCTGCTTCCACATCTTTAACAATTTGTACAGGATCTTCTGTACGCGGATTATCAGATGTAACGTACACAACATCACCATATTGTGCCGCAATACGCCCCATAATAGGGCGTTTGGTTGCATCTCGGTCCCCGCCACAGCCAAAGACTACGATAATACGATTCTCTTGAATCGCCTTTGCTGTTTGTAAAATATTTTCTAAACCATCCGGTGTATGTGCATAGTCTACAACAACAGCAAATGGTTGACCTTCTTCTATCAACTCAAAGCGCCCAGGTACAGCGCTAAATGTTTTTAATGCTTTATCGATATCTTCCATGGAAATACCTTCCAAAAGGCACGCCCCAATAGCCGCCAATGTATTATACACATTAAATAAGCCCGTTGTATTCATAGCTACCGAATAGTCATGTCCGTCATAGGATACAGTGTAACGGCTAGATTTAGGAGTCATATCTACATCATGCGCATTCAGCGTACCATTTCCATCAATACTATAGGTAATGATAGGGGCTGTGGTTTTTTCAACAACCCGATGCCCATAGGCATCATCAATATTGATAACAGCACCCTTACCAGATTTTATTTGGTTTGGTTTGCTAATTTGTTCGAATAGTTTACATTTAGCTGCTAAGTAATTCTCAAATGTTTTGTGAAAGTCTAAATGATCTTGTGTAAGATTTGTAAATACTGCCGTATCATACTCAACACCAGATACACGACCTAATGCCAATGCATGGGAAGATACTTCCATTACGCAATGTGTAACCCCCTCTTGCACCATTTGATACAAGATATGTTGTAAATCTACTACGTCAGGTGTCGTATTATGAATCGGATATGATGTATCACCAATCATAATATGAACGGTACCAATTACACCAACCTTATGACCTTGAGCTTTCAAAATATGACGAATCATATGACTCGTAGTCGTTTTACCATTAGTACCAGTAACGCCAATCATGCGCATAGAGTTAGCTGGATAATCAAAAAAGTACGGTACACAGACCATCATAGCCGCACGTGTATCTTCAACAGTGATAACACAAACATCACCACTTACCTCCACCGGTTTAGATACTAGTACAGCTACTGCACCAGCCTCAATGGCTTTATTTACATAGTTATGACCATCTACAGTGGCACCATCTAAAGCAATAAATAAACTACCTGCTTTTACAGCACGAGAATCAGCAGTAACATCTAAAATTTCAACAGCTGTATTACCTTCTACATGCGGTGCATGTAAGGTTTTTACTATATCTTGTAAGTGTTTCATATACAATCTCCTTTACACGCAAAGGAAAGCAGCCCAATACGAGCTGCTTCGCCTGCTAGTCTATAATTTGCTGTTTCTCTTGTACATTACGTTCAGTAACAGCGCTTTTTGTGCTATAAACAAAAGAATCAGGCAAAACCATTCCTAGTTGTTCTTCTGCGATTTGTTGGATACGTACAGGAGACTTCAAAGAAGCCACTTCAACGTCCAATGCATCGTTATCTTTTGTTAATTGTACTACAGCTTGCTGTGTTTTAACTACCTCATAGCCCAACTTTGTACTGTATGCATTCATAACCATCATGATAAGCAAGCATGCAACTAATGCAGCAATACCATATACAACTTGCCACATCATAGGGCTTAAATCTAAAGCTACGTTTGCACTACGTCTTCTTCCTTGTGCAATGACCAACATATCACCTTTTACTTGGCCCACAACAGCCTTTCTCGCTAACATAACACTTAACCCCTTCCAATTCTACAATTTTACTGCTACGCGCAATTTAGCGCTTCTAGCCCTCGGATTAACTTCAATCTCCCCTATACTTGGCTCTATAGCCTTATTTTTTGTCTTTACGACTGCCTTGTGATTACAAACACACATAGGCAATTGTGGAGGACATATACATGCGGTACTTAACTCTTTAAAAGTTTGCTTTGTAATTCGATCTTCCAAGGAGTGAAATGTAATAACTCCAATCTTTCCCTTTGGTTTTAACATCGATATAGCATCTACAAAACTATCATGCAAAATTGCTAATTCTCTATTTACTTCAATACGTATAGCTTGAAACGTCCGTTTTGCCGGATGAGGTCCATCTTGTCGCGCCTTTGCAGGTATTGCATTCTTAATAATTCTAACTAACTCACCAGTAGTAGTAATTCTTTTTTCTTGGCGTGCTTCAACAATAAACTCAACAATCCGTTTAGCCCATCGTTCTTCCCCATAGTCGCGGATAATTTGCAGTAATTGTTCACTGTCATATTCATTAATAATTTCCTCTGCCGTGAGAGGTGCATCTTTATCCATACGCATATCAAGAGGTCCATCATTCATATATGAAAAACCTCGTTCAGGGGTATCTAGTTGATAGCTTGATACGCCAAGATCAAATATAAAACCATCTACTTCATAGATGCCCGCATTTCGGAGGGCTTCTTTTAAGTTAGAAAAGTTTGTAGGTATTGTTAACACCTGACATTTCAAATCAGATAAACGCTGTCGAGCTACACTCAAAGCATCTTCATCTTGATCTAAACCTATAATCATGCCTTCTGGGTCTAGCATCTCGCCCACTGCGTGAGCATGTCCTGCCCCACCAAGGGTACAGTCCACATAAATGCCTTTTGGATTAGTTACGACGGAGTCCACCGTTTCACGTAAGAGTACGCTAGTATGATTAAATTCCATCATAGCCTCCTATAACATAATCCCTTCAAGCCCTTCAACTAATTCTTCCATGCTTTCAGCCACTTGCTCATCATAGAAATCGTATTTTTCACGACTCCAAATTTCAACGTGGTCCCCAGCACCTACAATAACAGCCTGTTTATCAAGGCTTGCATATTCACGTAGTGGTACAGGAATGAGGACACGACCTTGTTTATCATATTCAAGTTCAGCAGCACTACCAAAAACAAAACGTTTTAAGGCACGCACGCTAGCTTTAGTGGAGGATTGTGATTGTAAAGCAGTAGAAATTTTTTTCCACGCCTCTTCGGTGTAAATAGCCAAGCAGTTATCTAAGCCTTTTGTAACGATACACAAATCGCCTAGTTGTTCACGTATTTTCGCAGGTATAATCATCCGCCCTTTTGTATCAATAGTGTGATTATATTCGCCCATGAACATACGTATCACCGCCTTTCACTATTTCTTATCCACCACTATATGGTAAATTCTACCACAATTCCCCACCTTTCACAATAAAAAATCCATTTTTATCCCACTTTTTTATATTTTTCTTGTTTAATCTTTATTTTTCTCCGCTTTTCTACAATACATATGTTCGATTAAATATTTAAAACTAATCAATTTAAACCACTCTCCACCACAATGGTGAAATACCACTCCTCAGATGGATATAATCCCCACTTTTAGATGTATTATGTTTAGCAACTCATAAAAGTTAAAGATATTTAGGACTATATTCAAAAAAGCACAAAAAACCTCATCAATGTACAACACATACATTGATGAGGTTTTCCTCTATTTATATAGTTTTAATTATAGTATTAGAATTTAGATTCGATAGCCGCTTGAAGATCGCCTTTAGGTAAGAAACCAATTTTACGGTCTACTACTTCACCATCTTTTAAGATAACGAATGTAGGCAATACTTCAACTTGTAAATTACGTGCTAATTCTGGTTCTTCATCAGCGTTTACTTTTACAAAGTTAGCTTTACCTTCAAGCTCACCTGCAATTTCTTCAATGATTGGCATCATACGTACGCAATAACCGCACCATGGAGCCCAGAAGTCAACAACAGTAACACCACCTTGGTTTACTAAATCTTGATATTCAGCAGTTTTTAAGTCTTTTAATTCGCTCATTGTACCCTCCTACGGTAATTGAACTAATACACAATCTTGAATGACATGCAGGTCTAAAGCATGTGCTTTTTCAACAACAGATGGTTTATCCGCCCCCGGTTGCAACCACACAATAGAAATGCCAAGTTCTTTGCATTCATCAAGTGCAGCTAATCCCGCTGCTTCTGGCACAACAAAATCTACCACAGCAGGCACAACAGGAAGTGCAGAAAGGCTAGAGTAACAGGTGTCTCCATCTATTTCTGCAATATTAGGATTAACTGGATATACTTCATATCCGTGATCTTTAAGACATTTATAAATCTTATAACCAAACTTTTCGGTTTTATGGGTAGCTCCAATAACGGCCCATACTTTTTGATCTAAAGCTTGTTGAATTGTCATTTCGACCACCTCTTATATACTATTATAAATAAATATCGAATATTGTCAATATATTATATCGAATTATATAGTTAAATAATTATTCGCTTTTAGCAAGCATCCTATAACATAAAGCAATACCATTTTTTGCTCTATGCTTTGATTTCTATTTCAATTGCTTTCTGACTAAGACTAGGTAAATTTAAATCAATCTCAATTAATTCAGCTAAACTGATTTCTCTACGACTTAATGTATGAGCTTCAACTAAGCCGCCAGCAATAGCTAGTTCACCTAAAATTCTATTAGGAGACCATTGATTTTCACGTAATTCACGAATAGTAATACTTTTTTGTCGTTTAGATAATCTATGCCCTTCAGAATCAATTAATAATGGAGCATGTCCATAAGAAGGTATTTGTATATTTTTAGATGTAAAACTAGATTGTAATGTTTTATATAAATATATTTGCTGCCCCGTAGTCTCTAGTAAATCGTCTCCACGAATGACCTCCGTTATCCCCATAGCAATATCATCCAGTACGACAGCTAAATTATAGGCATACATACCGTCACCACGACGCAATACATAATCATCTAATTCACCTTCCAAATGAATATGTTGAAAGCCTTGCCAGCGATCTACGAAATCTATATCACAGGAATTAACGGCTAAACGCAAAGATGGTTCCTTAGACGTCATAAACTCTTTTATCAATTTATCCTCTAGATGACGACAGTGTCCATCGTATCGATGAATTATTTCCCCAACGTGGGGCGCCGAAGCAATAGACTGGAGCCTTGTACGATTACAAAAGCAAGGATAAATTAGTTTTTCTAATGCAAGATGTTCTAATATGTCTCTATAATATGTTTCTCGCTCACGTTGCCAATACGTTGATTCTGGTCCACCAACACGAGGTCCTTCATCCCATTCAAATCCTAGCCACTCTAAATCATCTAATAGCGCTTCCCCTAACTCACGTTTAGAGCGTTGGGTGTCTATATCCTCCATTCGCACAACATACTGCCCTTTTTGCTGCTTCGTAGAAACATAAGATAAGAGGGCTATCCACACATTGCCGAGATGGATATATCCTGTGGGACTTGGAGCAAATCGACCTTTCATGATGCCCTCCTACAGTAGAAAACAAGTGGCATATCCCGTAGAACTACACAGAATATGCCACTATACATGATATAAAACGATTATCCTAGAGAAATAATGTTATCGAATACCTTACCAGCATCTTTAATTTTTTGTTCGTTTCCCATTGTACAAATATGATTGTCCTTCAATACAGGTTCAACCACATCTGCTAAAGCAACGATATCCTCTGGTTTACAAGCGATAACTTGTTTACGAAACTCTACCTTATCCTCTAGTTTAGTACCGCTAAAATACATCCCCATCGCACGTGGACCACGCAATGCAGGAGTCATTGGTAAATCTAAAGAACTCATAGTACCGATAATATATTTACGCATCTCACGATCAGTCAATGTGAACTCACGAAGGTATTGAGGTAACTCTTTATATACATTTAATGTTTCTACCAAGTTTGGATCGCGATAGCTACAGAAAATCATATTACCATCGTCGTAGAAGTTTGCAAAAGCCCCGTAAGCACCGCCTTGTACACGAATACGAATCCAAAGATATTCATAACGTAAAATCGTTTCCAATACACTCATTGGGCCTACGTGTTTATACCCATGGTCTACAAAGTTACCACCTTGAGCTACGTATTGAACCTTACCAGCTGTAACGATACCATCATTACCAGACAAACGTGTAATCTTTAGTGTATCATTACTTAACTCAGTAGTATCCCAAGTTTCAATCAATGGTTTCATAAGATTTTCAAAGGCTTCTAATTCGCCTTCTTCACCAACGAACATGATATCCACATTGTTAGCACGGAAAATCTTACGAGCCACATCAGCTAATTTTTCTGGCAATAATGGTAATGCCGCAGGATTAGAAGCCAATTCGCTAATCTTTTGATAATAACCAAAGTTACCATTATCTCTGAATTTACCAACTGCAGACACTTGCGCCATAACACGTTGACTTACGATGGAATTACCACGACGGAATGCTTCATTATCCCAAATAGCTTTGCTTTCTTGAACAAGTTCAGTCAAGCGTCTATCGTCACTATAATCTGCTTTTTGAACTACTTCATTAATCAAACGACATAAGTCAGGTAATTTAGAATGCAAAGCTTTAGCTCGAACAATCATGAGAGGCGTAAATTCATCACGCTTACCATCTTTGCTAATAGCCGTAATATCTGAGCTTAAACCACCAAGATTCATATTGATATCTTTAGCCAATGCTTCGTAGCCACGTTCAGATGTGTTGATACGACCGATAATATCACTTAGAATATCGGCATAGAACAACTCATCTTCTGTAAGACAACTTAAATTAAAGTAAAGACCTACATAGTTGATGCCTTTTGTGAAAGTAGGTACAAAATGTACTGTAGTGTTGCCAATTTTACTTTCACGACGCTCTACCTCTTCAATATTAGGATTTAAATCAGATAATTCAAGCAATGGAATCGACGCTAACGCTTCATCACTATCTGGAGATTCTTGACGAAGTTTAAGTCGTTTTGTTTGCTCTACAATTGCTTCGATTTCTTCTGGAGACATCTTAGCTTTTACAGCAGTTAAATGCTCTTTAACCTCTGCATCCTTGCGCTCTTGAAGACCACGTTCAGGATAAATAGAAACAAGCACTTTATGATTGTTATTTAAGATAGATTGACGAATCAAATCTTCAAAGTACGTACCAGATAAGCCTTTACGAATATTCACTAATGCTTCTTCGTAGTGTAATAGCTCCAGTGGATCATTGTCATATAGCCAATTATCCATCATACGAATAACATAAGCTAAACCGATTGGGCGACCACCAAAGTCGCTTTCACGAAGAGCAAACTCAATACTATTTAAGGAAGCTTCTAATAATTCTTTATCTAAACCGTTATCACAAAGTTCTTGTAAGGTAGACTCAACAATGCGTTGCAAGTCAGCTTGTTTATCGAGATTGGAACCAGTTGCTTGCACGGTCCACATTGGTTGACGAATACTATCAAGATAATAACCACTTACATCAGAGCCGATACCTGCTTTCACCAAAGCCTGTTTAAGAGGAGCCGCAGGAGATGTTAACAATGCATGTGTTAAGACCTCAAAAGCTAAACTATGCTCAGGTGTTACATCAGGCAAAACATAGGCAAAAGAATGTAAAGTACGGTTATCTGTAGGTTCTTCAGAACCTACGCTGTATGGATAGCTCACCACCTTACCTTCCGTAAATGGAGCTTGTAAGCCAACCTCTGTATTAACCTCAATAGCATCGAAATGACTTAAGTACTCATCATTCAAGAATGCCAATTGCTCCTCAATATTCATATCACCATAAAGGAAAATATAACTATTGGACGGATGATAATGAACTCGATAGAACTCTTGGAACTCTTCATAAGTTAAGTCCGTAATATGGTCAGGATCTCCACCAGAATCAACACCATAAGTGGTATCTGGGAAAAGTTCACGCATCATTTGGCGTTCTAGAACGGAATCCGGAGAGGAATAAACCCCCTTCATCTCATTGAATACAACACCTTTATAGGTAAGTTCATCTTCCGCATTATCTAGTTCATAATGCCAACCTTCTTGCATCACGATTTCTGCATCATCGCGAACGCGTGGATACAATACAGCATCAAGATATACGTCCATCAAATTGTGGAAGTCTTTATCGTTTTTGCTGGCTACAGGATACATCGTTTTATCAGGATATGTCATAGCGTTTAAGAACGTGTTTAAAGACCCCTTAACAAGCTCAACAAATGGCTCTTTCAAAGGAAACTTACGAGAACCACATAAAACGGAATGTTCCATAATATGTGCTACACCAGTACTATTATGTGGTGTTGTTCTAAAAGCGATATTGAATACTTTATTAGAATCTGGTGAATCAATATAAATTAAACGTGCACCAGACTTTTCGTGTTTCATTTCATAAGCGGTACCATTGATCTCATCAATGCGCTCAATGCGGTCAAGGCGAAAGCCAGAATAAACCTTATTTATTTCCATGCTGTCCCTTCTTTCTATACTAATATAATTATTTCTCTCTGAATAATTTATTATATCATATCGATGACTCTATATATAGATGTTAAGAATAATTATCGAATTACAAAACCCCATAGGCAAGTATACCCATGGGGTTCATATTATTTATTATGTTGCATCTGCCACTTTTGATTGCGACGCAAGGTTAATAAGCCTTCTAACACGGCTTCAAATTGTATAAAGCTCAATGTATATGGTTGGTACATATCTGGTACAACCTTGTAAGTAATAGTAACCTCAGACTTATCGTAATCATAGAAGATACCATGTAAATTACTCATTGTTGTATAACCAGTTTGAGCTTGTTCCAATGTTGGAATAGGCTGATTTTTTAGATTTCCTAGTAGATCGCTAATGAAACCTTCCTTACGACCTTGGTCATTGAGCATTTCATCCATAAAACTACGTAGACTATCCATGAATAAATTAACCTCGTTGATCTAACAATAAGCCATTATGAATTACACGAACGGCATCTTTTACGCGATCTTCAGCAACAAGACAAGAAATACTAATTTCAGAAGTAGAAATGATTTCAATATTGATACCTTCTTGGCTCAAGATATCAAACATTTGCGCAGCTACACCAGGTTGTCCTAACATACCTGCACCAATAATGGAAACTTTCGCCATTTTTTCATCGATATTAACAGCTTCAATATCTACTGCTTTTTGTAATTCTTCTAATACTTCTCGAGCTAATACCACATCATCCATAGCTACAGTGAAGATAAGATCAGTTTTTGGCTCTCCCACAGAACGGATAGATTGAACAATCATATCTACGTCAACGTTTCTAGCAGCTAATGCTTTAAATACAGTCGCTGCAACGCCTGGTTTATTTTCAACGCCTACAAGGGCTACTTTTGCTGTATTTGTATCATCAGCTACGCCAGTAATTACGTGTTTATTTGCTTCCACAGTATAATCCTCCCGAATAATAGTACCTGGTTTATCACTAAATGTAGAACGTACATGAATAGGTACACCATAACGGAAACCCATTTCTACGGCACGCGGTTGCATTACACCTGCACCAAGGCGTGCCATTTCAAGCATTTCACCATACGTTACTTCTTCTAATTTGAAAGCTTCCTTCGCCACGCGAGGATCTGTAGAATATACGCCGTCTACATCCGTAAAAATCTCACATACATCCGCTTTCATAGCACCTGCCAATGCAACAGCTGTTGTATCAGAGCCACCACGGCCTAATGTCACCATATCACCATATTTAGTTATACCTTGGAAACCAGCAACTACTACTATTTTACCTTCATCCAAAGCTTCAAACACACGATTAGGATCAACGCCCAAAATGCGACCTTTATTAAACGTATCACTACTTGTAATACCTGCTTGATCACCTGTTAAGGATACAGATTCCTGACCACGTTCGTTAAAAGCCATTGCCATCAATGCAATTGTTACTTGTTCACCTGTAGATAACAAGCGATCCATTTCACGACCATACGGCTTGGATGTAACTTGTTTAGCTAAGGCCACCAAGTCATCAGTTGTATCACCCATAGCGGATACAACAAGAACGATTTTATCGTCAGCTTGCTTCTCACGAAGAACGCGATCAACAATATTAAATATTTTTTCTGGTGTAGCTACGGAACTACCACCAAATTTTTTAACGATTAAGGCCACAATAATCCCTCATTTAACTATGTTTACTAAATATCAATATGCATATACTTTACCACAAACAAATAGCACTGTAAAGGGATATACAGCAATTAATCCACTGGAGTGATACAAAGCTCCTTTTTATGCGGACACTAAAAATCAAATAATATGTTTATAATATTATGAATATGCATTAAATAATCCTAACATGTATTAGCCATAATGCCATTAAATATCTACTATTGAAAGTTTAACTTTACCTCATTATTAAGCTATGTAAACACATAGATATGCAAAAAGACCAGCCCTCGGGCTGGTCTTTATTAGTTGTTTTAGTTAATTAAGCAACTACGATATCTTTTTCAGATTCCCACAAGCCATGGATATTGCAGTAGGAAACAGCGATCAATTTACCGGATTTTTTCAAAGCTACTGCTAAAGTACCTTCAGAAACTGCTGCTACAGGACCTTCGTTTGCAGTTGCACCGTCACCATGAACGTTGAACTCGATAGCGCCAACTTCGAATGGTAATTGAGTGCCTTCAGCTACGAAGTACAATTTAATCCAATCAATGTGATGTTCTACAGTGTTTGGATGTGCAATGTCTTTACCTACGGATAAAGTAACGTGGAATGTTTCACCTGCTTTTACAGTGTCAACTGTTTCGATAACAGGAACGTGTTTTTCAGTAGCGAAATCGCCAGATTTAATGTAATCATGTACAGCCATAGTTAACCTCCTGGTTAGTCTTATATACATACTTAATGTCAAGAATATTGAGCACCTCTGTGCTTATGACTATATTATACATTTTCGATATAGTTTTAGCAAGTTCTTTTTCGATATTTTTCGATTTTTTTGAATTTAGTTAGAATTCAATTCCTTTAGCAGCCTTAATGCCCTTTTCATAAGCATGCTTTACTACATTCATTTCCGTTACAGTATCTGCCATATCAATGATTTCAGGTTTAGCATAGCGACCCGTCAAAACAACATGAAGTCTTTCTGGCTTATTTTTAAGCATTTCCACTACAGAATGCACATCAATAAGCTCATAATTAATGGCATTATTTATTTCATCCATAACAATTAGATCCCATTTATCGGAGTTTACTTCCTCCACCAATGTCCGCCAAGCGGCTTGAGCTGCTTCTTTATGGCGAGCAAGTTCAGCTTCTCCTACTCCATCACGTTTATAGTAAATAAAACCCTTTCCCATAGAGCGAATTTCAACTTGATCACCTAGTTTAGCGAGACCTGCCAATTCACCATAACCATTACCGCTCTTAATAAATTGTAATATAAGAACCTTGAAACCTTGTCCGACAGCACGTAAAACAACGCCTAATGCCGCTGTTGTTTTACCTTTACCATTCCCTGTATTAACTAAAATTAATCCACGTTCTTCCATAATAGCTCCTTTAATACGAACTGTCCCGCAATAACTTTAAGAACTAACTATTCCTGATTAATTACATTCTCCTCATATTTACTAATAGGATCACAACAATACTTATGTATGTAATTGTGATAATACATAGTAATATAAGCCTATTAAATACATTTATACATCTATTACTTTTGGGCTTTATAAGCAGCACATGTATCAACAAAATGTTGTGCCCCTTCATCAGAGCCAGCAAAGTTCAAATGTAAGTAAGAAGCTAATACATTTTTTGTTGCATAGCCGCCGTCATACGATTGAGGTTTACGGCCTCCTTCTAAATGAAAAGCCCATGGGAAGTCATCTATAGTTGGCTCCATTGTAGAGAAATGGAACTCATGACCACGAATAGCTGTATTCATAGCGCCTAATAAAGTATCTCTCTTTGCAGTTGCTGTAACATAGCCCACCTTTTGAAGCTTTTGTTGCATCACACAATTGGCAGGTACAATACCTACAGTTTTATATACAGAACCTCCAAAGTCATTAATACTTTCACAAAGATACATGAGGCCACCACATTCGGCATAAATAGGCATACCTTGTGCATTAGCTTGGCGGATAGATTCCTTCATAGACTCATTGCTAGATAACTGAAATAAAAACATTTCTGGGAAGCCACCACCGAATACAAGTCCGTCTACATCAGGAATTACCGAGTCATTAAGCGGACTAAAGTAAACAAGCTCAGCCCCTTTTTCCTCTAACGCAGCAAGACTAGCTGGATAGTAAAAAGAGAACGCCTCATCATAAGCTACACCGATTTTCACACGTTTTTCAATGGTTTTAACATCTATAGCATCTGGTAGTTCGATAGTTGGTGCATTAGTAGCAATTTCCAATAGTGCATCGAGATTTACCATCTTCTCAACAGCGTCTCGAATCGTATTAATCGCCTCTGTTGGATCAATTTCAGTAACCGGTGTAAGTCCTAAATGACGTTCTGGAGAATGCATACGATCATCACGATAAATGGCACCAATAACAGGTACCCCGATTTTATCCATCCCTTCACGAACCATACGCTCATGATTGGCTGAGCCTAAGCGGTTCAAGATGACACCACCAAAGTTTACCTCTGGGTCATAGTCACGGAACCCTTTAGCAATAGCGGCTGCACTTTCACCCATAGCCTTACAATCAATAACAAGCACCACCGGTGCATTTAACTGTTTAGCAATTTGAGCCGTAGAACTAACACCCTCTCGACCACCATCGTAAAGGCCCATAACACCTTCAATAATGGCAAGGTCTACATCATGTGCCATTGTAGCAAAGAAAGGAGTCAACTTGTGAGGTGGCACGAGCCACGTATCTAAATTATAGCTGTCACGGCCGGATGCAATTTTATGAAAGCCCGGATCAATATAATCCGGGCCCACTTTAAAAGATTGCACCGTACGTCCACCATTTGCATAAGCGGCCAATAAGCCCGCTACGATAGTTGTTTTACCAACACCAGAATTAGTACCTGCAATGACAACACGTGGAATCTGTACTGTGTTCATAGATATTACCTCGTAATACGATGTGTTTGTTAACGATCCTTACGTTTTGCAAGAATTGTAGATAAGTAGTTGAGTCTAGTATCTTTTGGTATATTATCTAAACCTACGAATACTTGCTCATCAGGCAAACCTACACGGCTTATCATAACCGCATCATCTGCCATATTATGTTTAATCAAGGTTTCTTGTACTTCATCAAAGTTTTTATATACCTTCATAATAACTGCATCATCTGCAACAGCCAATACAGCATCGATTTTTTCTTTAGGCGCTGTAGCTGGAACGATGGCCAATACCTCTTCCTTCTCTACGATTGGATAGCCAAGGTGAGATCCGATAGCACAGAATGCAGTAACGCCAGGAATTGTTTCAATTTCATGCCCTGTGTTTTCAATCAAACGGTATACATACATATATGTGCTGTAGAACATAGGATCACCTAATGTTAAGAATACAACACTTTTACCTTCATCCAAGTAAGACAAGATAACGCGTTTAGCCTCTTGCCAGCCTTCCTCTTGCGTAGAATCATCCAACACCATTGGGAATACTACGGGAACGATTTCTGTATGTTCTTGGATATATGGGGATGCAATATCAAGGGCTACGGAACCATCTTTCTTTTCTGTTTTAGGTGTAATAATAATATCTGCTTCTCCTACGATGCGAGCAGCTTTCACAGTCATTAATTCAGAATCTCCAGGGCCTACGCCAATACCATATAATTTACCTTTCATGGGTATCTCCTATTCTTATAGTCACACTCTATTTATAATTGCAATATCTTTTATTATAACCAATTTATACAATATATACAAAGATACTATTTAATATTTGGTATTGCAGGACGATGTGGGCTACGTTTGCCATACAAATCGTCGATACAATCTTGCACATGTTGACGGAAAATATCATGAATCGCTTCATATTCACCTAGAGCACTATGAATTGGTTTAACCTCATATCCTGCTCCAGCGAGTTCATTCACTATGCTATCCTCTTCGTCACCAAATAAATCATTTTGTGCATGATCCCCAAGTACCAATAATAAAGGATGTACATAAATTGTTTTCGGGCGTTTACCATCAAGCCATTCCCAAGGCATTGCTACATCTGACACATATGGTGCATTTTCAAGTACAGCAATACGCACATTCGTAAGTCCATTACGGATTAGCTTAAACTGTAAATTACCATATGAAGAATTGCCAGAACCAAGACCTCCATGACCGACCAATAACAAACCATCATCTTTGGAAATATTAAGAGATTTAATGAAACGGTCAATCAAAATTTGGTAATCATCTGGATGCTCTTCTTGTCCCATGTAGTATACGAGAGGTCTACCTACACGCAACACTTCGAGTTGTCCTTCACCTTCATGAGCAAGGATATTATTTTTTAATTTATCGAACTCTTCACCACCGGTGAAATGAAGTGGCTGCACATATACATGTGTATAACCTTCTTGAATCAGTGTTTCTAACGCCCCTTGTTCAGTAGGAATCTCAATACCACGCTCACGTAAGCGCTTAACGATGATACGAGACGAAAAAGCTAATTCTACAGTATAATCCGGATACGATTTACGAATATGTTCTACTACAGAATCGATATTATGTTCACGAGCACTGTCCACAGTGGACCCAAAAGCAACAACTAAGATAGCTTGTTTCATGAATGTCTCCTTATATTAACTAATAATGTATCTTAATCATACCATAGACCATTCTTTAGGGGCATACCATGGTACGTATAAAATAGAAATTATTCTTATCTTTCATGGTAAAAGTAAAAATCCTCCTCATTGGATATCCAACAAGGAGGATTTTTATTAATGTGAAGGAGTGCAGTAATGTATGCCTAATTATATAATAGCAAATATCAAGAAATCAACCCTTGCGCTTCCAAGCGAGAATTTGTCATCACAGGTTTTACGGATTCTCTAGGCATGGGCCGCTTCCGATCAGACATGCGGATAGCTTGACCTAAATGTTTCAAAAATAAATCTTGTACATGTGGATTTTCCCCAAGTCCTTCATTCCAGATGTCAACATTATAGCCTTCCTCAGCGAGTAAAGCATAAATGGAATCGGAGCGTTCACCGCCAAGATAGTCCATTAAATGTGTAGAACCTATGAGAGCCAATGGTACAACTAATAAATCTTTATGTCCCATACGATCCAAGAAAGTAAGAGCTTGTTTAAAAGTAGGAAAACCATTTGTAGTAAATACTACTACGTTTGGTGCTGCGCCATACATCGCCTTTAATTGCAATGTACTGAACTCTAATTGATTTTGGCCATTCGCCATGAGCACAACAGATTTATTAAGTGCTTTTGTATTAACGTGACGAACAATACTTTCTAATGTTGCTTCATAATCATCGGCATAATTTTTTACACCTAAAGAGGTAAGCAATGGTTTACCGATATTTACCTGGCTAAAACCATATTCATTGCTATGTAAAAATTTTAATGCTTGTTTGCGCATTTGTTGGTAGCACTGATCTGCCACCAATGTAATAGGTTGAATGTACACCTCATCGATACCCATACGAGCGAAATCTTGCATAGTCTCTGTGAAAGAAGAAATCTTATCTTCGTACTTCTCATTCCACTTCTCTACTAATGCATCAGATAAGAACACCCGGCGTACCTCCATATCACTATACATGGAACGTACTTTTTTCTCTATACTGCCAACGGATTTCTCCACAGCATCTTGGTAAATTGATCCAAAGGATGCAATAATTATGCCTTTCATATGTGACCTCCATATTACTCATATATGAAACAATTTTCACAATTGAAAACTGTTATCAACTACTATGTAATAATAGTACAAGATTAATCTATAGAAGTCAATGAGAAAAAATATCAAAATTAACATTTATAACGATCAATTTAGTTGTAGTAACGTTATGGGCCCCATCAAAATGGTCCTAAATAAAAAGGAAAAATAAAATTACTCACATATTCACATATTCATATCCTTATAACCAACAAGAATAT
>CAMUQE010000013.1 GCA_947096075.1 Veillonella parvula
CGCGGAAGGGAGGTAAATATGAGTTCAACTGAATATGATGCTCGAGGTGGCATGCGAAACGTATGGATTATTACGGCTAGTATGACTGTGCTAGCCATATGTTACACAATGATAATTCCGTTTCTGCCTATATATCTGTTGGAACTCGGTGTTCCTAAGGATGATGTGGCACTTTGGTCAGGCCTCGTCTTTGGCATTACCTTTCTTATCGCTGGCATTATGGCGCCAATTTGGGGTAAAATTGCGGATAACAAGGGCAAGAAGCGAATGGCTCTACGAGCTGGTTTTGCGATTGCCATTTGTTATGTCCTCATTGGTATGGTAACGGATCAGTACCAATTGCTGATGGGGCGTGCCTTAGTTGGGTTCGCTAATGGTTTCTATCCTGCGGCGATGACAATGGTCTCCCTCAGTGTGGATGAGAAACAGGTGGGCCGTGCCCTTGGTATATTCCAAACAGGTCTGATTTTAGGCAATGTTATCGGCCCATTTTTAGGTGGTGCCGTTGAAAGTGTCGTAGGTATGCGCCCTGTATTTTATATATCTGGTATAGCCGTATTCATTGCTACCTTGGCGGTATTGTTTCTTGTAAAAGAACCAAAGTTAGATGTTGAAAATATAGCTTCTAAGGAGCAGTCCAAACAGCCGGCAAAAGCTACATCCTTGCGAGAAGATTTTAAGTCGGTTCAAGAACAACCTGTATTAGTAAGACTTTTATGGATTTACTTCTTTATGCAATGTGTCATCATGATGCTACAGCCTATTTTGGCGCTTTATGTAGGTGATATGCAAGGCACTATGGAAGGGGCAGCCATCATCTCGGGTACTATCCTCAGTATCGGTGGTTTAGCCGGTTCCTTAACGACTAATCTTTGGGTGCGCCTCGGTGAGCGTCGTGGGTACTTTAGAACTATTTCCTACTGTATGCTTGGTAGTGGTGTTGTTCTCTTACTTCAAAGCTTACCAGTAGGTATCTGGTGGTTTGGTGTACTACAAGTGTTAATTGGCTCTTGTATTGTAGGTATCAACCCATCTTTGAGTGCAGCCGTAACACTTAATACAGATCCAGGCTTTAGAGGTCGTATGTTTGGTATGACGACGACGGCTCAACAATTTGGTTCCATGGTAGGTCCAGTATTTGCAAGTATTGTATCTACCTATATTGGGATATCCTATGTATTTAGCATTACAGGTTTGCTATTACTCTATATGGGATTCCAATCACGGAAACTATCTGTTCAACATGATAAATATAGTGTGTGAATTAGAATCTAACAAGCTCCTTACTAATATATATTGGTAAGGAGCTTTTACTTTTTATAATACGAGGCTTTCAGGTACAGACCGTTTATTGGTAAGCGGTCTTAATCTAGGGTATAAGAAAAAGTGATGTTAATCGTTAATCTAAGAATACTGTTTTAGTGCATAATAACAGGCTTTCATACGTTTTTAGTGAATAGCAATCCAATATGGGCGGATTGATTGCTTTTACAAAAATATTGGTATATAGTTAGTTTAAGGTAAGTCATTAGTCTCACCGTGTGGGACAGAAAGGAGTTATTATGGTCCGTATCGGTCATACTGTACTCGGCGAAAAGGGTACAAAAATATGTGTGCCTATTGTGGGCACAACAATGAAAGAGATTCTAGATGCCACTGCGGTAGCATGTAATACACCGTGTCACGTAGTGGAGCTACGCATTGACTATTTCGAGCGGGCCCACTCCATTGACGCTATTATTGAATTATTAATGCTCATCAAGCCACAACTGAAAGGTCGTGGGTTGCTCTTTACATGGCGCACAAAAGGTGAAGGTGGGAAAAGAACGATTTCTACACAAGATTATTTTACAATGCTAGAGCGTTTGATTCCTACAGGATTGGTGGATGCTATCGATATTGAGCTGTTTTTTGATCAAGATAGAATGCTTAAAACGATAGAGTTTGCTAAGGTTCATGGAATCACTATTATCATGAGCAACCATGATTTTCATGGCACACCGAGTCGTGAGGTCATTGTAAATCGACTCATCCAAATGAAAGAGTTCTTGGCCGATGTACCAAAGATTGCCGTTATGCCTCACACAACTGGTGATGTATTAACGCTACTTGAAGCAACGGCTGAAGTGAAAGCTTTGTATCCTTCGGATCCAATTATTACGATGGCAATGGGAGAACTAGGTGCTGTTACACGCTCTGCAGGTGCTCTATTTGGAAATGCCATGACCTTTGCCTCTGCTGGTAAAGCATCGGCGCCAGGTCAAATTGATGTACATGCTTTAAAACGAATCCTAGATACCATCGATGTAGATGGTGTATTTGACGAACAACAACATAAACGCGTAAAAGTGCATTAAAAAAGTCGGCGAGAGCCGACTTTTTTATATGTTTTGTATTTCTTGTAGTATATTCATTTTTGAAGGGCGGATATAAAAAATATATATGTTATTATTAATGACTTTATATAGAATAAGATATTTTTTGTATGATAATTTTCTGTAATTGGTATTACTATTTACAATAGGATAACGTTCAGGAAAGATAGCTAATGAAGAAATTTTTTGATAAATCAACTTTAATTCTTTTCTGATAAATGAAGAATCTATAATCTGTTGTTCTAGTGAACTTTTGAGATTTACTATATCAGACTTAGCTGTAGGCGTCATAATTACTGTATACTTCATTTCAGCTCTCCATATTTATAAATCTTCAAGGAGTTCATTAAAAATTTTTTCCGCAGGTTCACCAATTCCTTTTTCTGCTTGATTTAGCCCTAATTGTATTCTTGTAGTTAAATCTTCTTCAGTCCAGAAATCATTATTAATAGCATCAATCCATTCTGGACGGAGGATAGTAGGTGGAATAGCCTTATTAAATTGTATTTGTTTAGATACAAGTGTAACTGTTTGTGACATGGTTAATCCCATTTCTTTTAGAATAGCTGTTGTTAGTGTCTTAACTTTAGGATTGATACGGATGTTAAGAACTCCTGTCTTATCGATTGTATCGAAGGATATTTCTTGATTCTCTTCTCTTGGTGTACCATACGCACTTGTGCGATCTGAGGCTTTTAATGTAGTTTGTGGTTGTTCATAGGTGCCGTTGTTGAGCGTGCTTGGTGAAGGTGTTTCATCTATAGGTGCCGTTGGTAACGCAATGGCAAACGGAATGCGACGTTCTTTAATGATTTGGCGGAATAGTGCATCTAGCATGGAGGTATAGGATAGACCTTGTGTTTTCAATATACTGGATACCTCTTGTTTTAGATCTTCGTTGATGCGGACTTGTAGGTTTACGGTTTTCATAGTATCTCCTAGTTTATGGATAATGTTATACATATTGATTATAGATATAGTGTTTAATGTATTTTGACGCTTTACATAAAAGATATTTCTTTCTAAACAGTATTTTTACAATAATATTTTTATAAAGCTATAGCCTTAAAATATATCTACAAAACATATTTTGTAAAAAATAATTCTGTACTTGTAATTACATTGTAATTGCAAATGTAGTTTTTTACAAATATCTTTAATACATAGGACATGTAAAAAAGCAGTAGTTACCCTGAGGATAGCTACTGCTTTTCAGTTTATATCATTGATGTCATGATATGAGTTTTAGTTTTATCTAAGAATACAGATGTAAATGCTCTCACTTCTAAAGATGTAGAAGCCCTTACTTATATAGAGGAAACAATCTAATAAATACCGTTATATAAACTCTTACAATAAGTTTGCTTCGAAGTCTTCTAGTATAGCTGCCACTGTTTCCGGTGCATTACGATTATGTTCTACGATGCATTGGGCAAAGCTTTCATACATTGGAGTGCGAGTTTCTTCCAGTTCACGTAAGCGTTCTATGCTACCACCAGATAGGACACGACCTGAAGTAGATAGTTTTTCCACCGGTTGTGTCAATTGGTAAATACGACCATTTTGGCGTAGATGTGCAAAGTTTTTTGGTACTGTAACGCAGCCACCACCGGTGGAGATAACAATACCTGTTTGCGTCCCTAGTTTAGCAATCATGTCCGCTTCTTTTTCGCGGAATGCTACTTCCCCTTGTTCCGTAATATATTTGGAAATATCACCGATTTCTTTTGCTAACTCTTGATCGACATCAATACAAGTACGGCCCATCTCTTTGCCGATTGCCTTGCCTACAGTTGTTTTCCCAACACCAGGCATGCCGATGAGGATGATATTTTCCTTTTCACGGCGCATATCTCGCAAGATTTGCTCGGTTTCCTTGGTGCCAAAGCTTTCACCTTGGAAATGATTAGCTGCCTCAACGCCTTGTGCCACGAGAAAAGGTAGACCATCACAATGAGGAATATCCATCATTTCTGCTTGTAAAAGCAAAACGGTACGGCGAGGATTGTAGATGAGATCTACAACGCCTTCTAATTTGGAAAATTGCATAATATCTATAAGACTAGCCGGATTATGTGGATACATACCGATAGGCGTGCAGTTAATAATAATCTGCGTTGTTTCGTAGTAATTAGGTGCATCGGTATAGAGCGGAGCTGTTTTACGGGATAGATGCGTGATGCTCTTAGCACCTAAATCTTCAAGAGCCACATGTACGGTAGCAGAAGATGCGCCATCGCCAAGGATGATGCATTCCTTACCGGATACATCGATACCAGCGTGTTTTAAGGTAAATACAAATCCATCGTAGTCTGTATTGTAACCATGCCATTTGCCGTCTTTACGGACCATCGTGTTTACACAACCAATGCGTTCCGCGCGAGGGTCAACTACATCGCAAGCCTCAAGGGCATTAACCTTGTAAGGGAAGGTAATATTAATACCTTGTAATTCTGGATTTGCGAAGAACTCTTGCAGTTGGCTCGGTTCTCGTTCAAATAATTCATAATTAGTATTTCCCAAAGCATTGTGGATGCGTGGGGAAAAGCTATGGCCCAACGTACGGCCAAGTAAACCAAATTTCATAGGACCTCCTAGGTCAATATACACAAAATGGCTAATAGGCTGTCACCTATTAGCCATTGGAGTTTTAAAACTATATCCATTGTACTATATATGTCATTAATAAGCACTACCACAGAGGAAAATATTAATTTTCAGGATAATTACCAAGCAAGCGGAATTTATCTTGCGATGCGTGGAGCTCTGCCAACACGGAGAGTACTTTTGGATCTGCTAAGGATGCTTCCAAATCGAGGTAGAACAAGAATTCAAAGTTATGTCCTACGATAGGGCGTGACTCAAGTTTTGTAAGGTTAACACCGATGTTAGCAAATTTGGTGAGCAATGTACCAAGGCCCCCTGGAGCATGGCTTGCTGTCGTTACTACTGAGATTTTATTAGCTCCTGGGTATACGTGGAAGTCCTTACTAATACAGATAAAGCGCGTATAGTTGTTGTCGCTATTTTGGATGTTTCTTAGCAATGGAGACAAATTATATAAGTCCGCACATTGAGGTGCTGCGATAGCTGCCACACCTGGGTCATTACTAGCCGCTACGAGCTGTGCAGCTCGAGCTGTATTATCATAGGAGCGTAATTCTACGCCTTCCAACTTATCTAGGAAGTGACTGCATTGGCCCAATGCTTGAGGGTGGGAGATTATGGTATGAATATCTTCTAGTTTTGTTCCTTTTTTCACGAGCAAGTCGTGAGATATCCAAAGACGCGTACCGCGAACGATATAGCATTTGCGCTCTTCTAAGAGGTCATATACTTCTTTTACAGAACCATTGGAGCTGTTTTCAATAGGCAATACACCGAATTGACATTCCCCTGACTCTACGGCATCGAATACGGCGCGGAAACCCGTTACATAATGGATTTGGCTGAGGGGTAATAATTTATCACACGCCATTTGAGCATTGCTGCCGAATACGCCGGCGCAAGCTACACTGCCCCGTTGAGGTGGCAAAGTAGGGGATTGCTCGATGGCTTTTTTCATTTTCAAAGTAAATTCATTGTCTTGGAATAGTTGCTCAGATTGGTAGGTACGACTCAAGCTAAATAATGCTTCAAAAAAGCGACGTGCATATAGATCGAGGTCCGGACCTGCATCTTTTGTTACCTTGTCAAGAATGTCGCGCTCGCGTTTGGCATCGTAAATGGCCTTATTCATTTCCTTTTTTGCAGCCGCTACGTCCTTGGAGAGTTCCATGCGCTCTTTAAAGAGGGCGAGCATTTGGTCGTTTATATCGTTAATCTTAACGCGTACTTCATCTAAGTTCATGGTCAATATCTCCTAAGAAATCAAGAATGACAAGGGCCGTAACAGCTTCGATAACAGGTACAGCACGAAGCGCTACACATGGGTCGTGACGACCTTTAATGGTGAGTAATGTGTCCTCTTTTTGTGAAAGAGACACAGAATGTTGTTCCTTATAAATGGATGGAGTAGGCTTGATGCCCACTTGCATAATGAGGGGCAAGCCGTTGGTGATACCGCCTTGAATGCCACCGCTATTATTGGTAGTTGTTGTGATTATATCGCCGTCCATGGTGAAAGCATCGTTCACTTCTGATCCAAGGCGAGAACACATGTCGAAGCCACCCCCAAAGGACACGCCTTTGATGGCAGGTACGCCAAAAATCACGCGAGCTAATCGGTTCTCGATGCCATCAAAGTTTGGATTACCAAGACCGATTGGTAGACCTGTAGCCACAACCTCAACGATACCACCGGTAGAGTCGCCGTCTTTTTTTAGTTTCATGACCAAGTTTTCTACTTCAGAGCGCTTGTATGCATCGAGCATAGCAATTGGTTCTGTAGCAATTTCACGAAGTGCTTTCATATCTGGATGAACCATATCGATAGGAGTATCTTGGATTGTACCAACTTGTTTTAAATGGCCGTGAATTTCGATACCTTTTTCACGCAATAACTGTAGTGCAATGCCACCAGCTACGCAAAGAGGTGCTGTAAGACGTGCCGAGAAGTGGCCGCCACCGCGCATATCTACCTTGTCACCATAGCGCATGCGAGCCGTAAAATCCGCATGAGATGGGCGAGGAATGTCGCGCAAGTTATTGTAATCACCGGAGTGCTGCGATGTATTGCGAATCATAAATGCTAATGGAGATCCACTGAGCATGCCATCTACCATACCTGATAAGAATTCAGGTATATCGGCTTCTTTACGTTGTGTTTGTAATTGGTTTTGACCTGGCGCGCGGCGCTTTAAGAAGGCTTGTAGCTCGTCGATGTCGATGGTATATCCACAAGGGAGGCCTTCTACGATACCACCGATGGCGTACCCATGAGAGGCGCCAAAGGTAGATACTTGTATGGTTTTACCGAAATTAGATGCCATTATATTTACTCCTACTTATAGTATGTATGACTAGTATTGTTATTTATTGAAATGCATTAGCTATGATTAGGCAGCTATACTGGTTGTGCATTGCCACCTAGTAAGTTCCAGTCCTCGAAGAAGTCTGGATAGGATTTTGTGATAGCTTCGCTATCTTTTAGTACCACAGGATTTTCACTGATGAGTGCCATCAATGTACCTGCCATAACAAGGCGATGGTCGTTAACACAATCACCTTGTCCTCCTTTTAGTATACCACTACCGATGATATATAGGTCATCACCATCTTCGCGAACCGTGCCTCCTAAATCTCTGACGAGATTAGCAACGGCTTCGAGGCGATCGGATTCTTTCAAGCGTAGGCGCGCACCATTAACAAAGGAGCTTTCACCTTGGATAGAGCAAGCGAGGGCTGCCATAACTGGCAACATATCGGGCATTTGCGCGAGGTCGGCATGGATTGGTTTTACTGCACGGTCTGTAATGGTTACGTTCATGCCATTCCATACCACATCACAACCGGCATCAATCATAACTTGCATGATGCGACGGTCAGCTTGTACAGAATTCTTGTTCATACCTGTAATGGTAATAGGTTTGCCTGTCATAGCGGCAGCAACCATCCAAATCGCTGTATTGGACCAATCGCCTTCGATTTGGTAATTACTTTGACCTTTAAAAGTAGCATTAGTCGCTACCGTAAAGGATTCTTGTACTGTGCCACGTGCAGGTGTATGGTCAACGGTTACGCCGAAGTCTGCCATCGTTGTAGTCGTTAATGTTACATAGTCGCTAGATTGAAGTGGCGTAGCAGATGTAATTGTAGCGCCTCCACATTGTGGAGCTGCTAACAATAATCCAGAGAAAAACTGGCTACTCACATCGCCAACCATACCGAACTCTCCACCTTGGAGACGACCTGTCATGGTGAATGGTGGTTTATCTTGGGAGAATGTTACGCCGTGAGCTTTCATTTCACCGAGCATGGGCTCTAGAGGGCGATCTGGTAAACGCCCCTTTGCATCTACGTCTACCTCATTACAAATGGATGCTGCCACTGGTAATAAGAGGCGCAATGTGGTACCAGATTCATGGGGAGCTACATTGCCCTTTGTTGGTGCAGGACCAGGTGTAACAGTGACAACTTTATTTTCATACACAACGTGTGCGCCTAAGCCTCGTAAGGAGTCCATAGTTGCATCGATGTCTTTAGAGGTGCGGCTCAGTAATATGGCAGATGGCGAGTTTGCGAGAGCAGCACAAATCAATGCGCGGTGTGCATGAGCTTTTGCAGGAATGGACGCGATAGTCCCAGTAGGGATGGCGTTCGTTACGGAATGCATATAAATCTCCTTAATCTAAATAGGTAGCAAGTTCCTCGTGCGTTACTACCTTGAGTTCGCTATGACCATAGCTAGTAGGTACTACGATTTTAATGGTTGCTCCTTCGCTTTTTTTGTCGTGCTTAGCGGCAGCTAGAATCTTTTCTTTGCTTATCGTTGTTGTGGTTGGCAAATCGTGTGCTTTGATGAGGGCCTTTAATTTCTCTAAAGCCTCCGCATCTAATTCTCCATGTTTGACAGCACCTTGTGCCATGAGCACCATGCCAATAGCAACGGCATAACCGTGATGTACCTCGAAATGACTCGCTTTTTCGATGCCGTGACCAAAGGTATGACCGAGGTTTAAGAGGGCACGAACTCCAGACTCGTGTTCGTCTTGTTCCACGATATCCGCTTTTGCTTGCACGCAGCGGGCAATAACGCCACTTACACTACTGCGATGTTTAATTAATGGTCTGTTTTCGAGTTGAGTGAGTAAACCCGGTACGTCGAGGAAACCGTATTTGATAATTTCACCGCATCCATTAATCCATTCCATTTCAGATAATGTATTGAGTGTAGCTGGATCACAGAGGACAAGGATAGGTTGTTTGAAAGCGCCCCATAGGTTTTTGCCGGCTTCGAGATTGACCGCTGTTTTACCACCTACAGAGGAGTCTACTGCGGCTAATAGGGATGTAGGAACCTGAACATAGTCGATACCACGTAAATAGGTCGCTGCTGCAAATCCTGCCATATCGCCTACAACACCGCCGCCAAGGGCGATGAGCAAGTCTTTGCGAGTCAATGATCGGGCCGCCATGTATTCTACTAAATCGATGAGTTGATGTGCATTTTTGGAGCTTTCACCAGCAGGGAAAACATAATCACAAACAGCATAACCCGCATGTTCCATATTAGCTTTCACAGAGTCCAAATAGTGAGGCGCCACGTTGCTATCGCTGACGATGATAACACGGCAATTTGGTTTTAATGGTTTAATATAATCGGTGATGCGTTGTAAAGCGCCTTCCTCGATGACAACATCATACGGTGTAGATGCATTAATATGGATGCGAGTCATAACGGTTCCTTTCTTAAAAGAATAAGCTAGTATCTATTATAACGGATACTAGCTTATTTGTGTGATATGTAAGATTATTTAGTACATTCTACCAATGCTTGGCGTAACGCATTAATTTCTTTCATAAGGCTAGTGAATTGGTCTGGACGCAATGCTTGCGGACCGTCGCACAATGCTTTGGCTGGATCGTTGTGAACTTCAATCATAAGGCCGTCTGCACCGCCGCCTACGGATGCAAGTGAAAGCGGACGAACCATGCGGCTCATACCTGCTGCGTGGCTAGGGTCCATGATAATTGGCAAGTGAGATAATTCATGCATCATAGGAATTGCTGTTACATCTAAGGTATTGCGAGTCTTAGTTTCGAATGTGCGGATACCGCGCTCGCATAGTACAATTTGTTCATTGCCTTCGGACATGATGTACTCAGCAGCCATTAACCATTCTTCGTATGTTGCAGATAAACCACGTTTTAAAAGAACGGGTTTATTTAATTTGCCCACTTCTTTTAACAACGTGAAATTTTGCATGTTACGAGCGCCGATTTGAAGCATATCTACATTATCGAAGTATTGTAATTGGGAGATATCCATAACTTCGGAAACGATAGGAAGACCTGTTTCTTTTTTAGCAAGCTCTAATAACTCTAAGCCTTCTGGGCCCATGCCTTGGAAGGAGTATGGGGATGTACGAGGTTTGAAAGCGCCGCCACGAAGGATGGTAGCACCAGCTTCTTTACATGCTTTAGCAGTGGCTAATACTTGTTCAGGTGTTTCCACAGAGCAAGGACCTGCCATTACTGCGAAGTGACCACCACCGATGAGGACACCACCTACATTGATTACAGAATCATCTGGATGGAATTTGCGGTTTGCTTTTTTGTATGGCTCTTGAATGCGAGTTACTTTATCTACGAAATCTAGAGACTCGATTTGACGCGCATCAAGAGATGCAGTATCGCCGATAAGTCCTAGAATATTGTATCGAGTACCTTCTACTGGATGGATAACGAATCCTTGAGCCTCTAATTCACCGCGTAAACGGGATACTTCTTCCGCTGCTGCGTTTTGTTTCAATGTAATAATCATGATAATTCCTCCTTGTAACTACAGTGAATAGTAGGGCTTACCATACGGATAGCAAACAAAAAGGGCTACCCGTAAGCTAATACGGGTAGCCCTTTAACTATTCTGTGAGCAACTAATGTTGAAAAATCCTTAATTAGCGCATCACAAATAGTTCCTTACCCGTACGTTGGATAAAGAACCAATAAAAGTATTGTTTTGTTGCGAGGCTAATTTGGTTAGTCATCTTTGGTTGCTCCTTTCTAAAATGTTGGGTATAGTATAAACCCAAATGATAAAATTATGCAATACTTAAAAGTGAACTTCATGTAAATTTTAAAAAAATAATTGTGATGGGAATCAGTCAGATATGATTTCTTTTGTGAAAACTACGAGGCTTTTGATATAATGAATATAAATATTCTTGAGGTGTTTATAAAGGTCTTTTGTAATATATTTTGATATCTTTACGAATGTATTTAGAAGCAGAAAGGGTACTATATGATGATTCAAATCTTAGATCATATTACTGATGAAATAAAACAAATTCGTATTGATGTGTTTATGAAAGAACAAGGCTTTTCAAAAGAGTTCGATGAAATTGACGAGACTGCAAAATTTGTTCTCTTATCTATCGATGGTAAGGCGGCAGGTACATGCAGATATTTTCCTGGTAAAGAGGTGGGCTCTGCTTATATCGGGCGTCTAGCGGTTCGTAGAGAATTTAGAGGGCAACGTTTGGGCGCTACTGTTATGATTGCTGCAGAGAATACTATTCGCAAAGCAGGATTTAAAACTTGCGGCCTATCTGCACAGGTACAGGCCAGACCATTCTACGAATCCCTTGGATATAAAGCAGAAGGGGATGAATACCTTGATGAAGATTGTCCACATATTTTTATGCGAAAAGTTTTATAAGTCGTTATATAATAAACATAAGTGGATACTTATATGAAATAGATTCCTATATGATACGTAATGGTTAATAGGTAAGTTAATTTATTTTTGGTTATGAGGTGAAAATTCATGAAACTAGCAGAAGCATTACAAGAGCGGTCTGATTTGAATTATAAAATAAGCGATTTAGAGCTTCGTTTAACTCAAAATAGTTTAGTGCAAGAAGGGGAGGTACCGAATGAAAACCCTGAAGAGCTCTTGAAAACATTAGATCAATGTGTAACTAGACTTCAAAAGTTAATTGCAGACATTAATATAACAAATTGTAAAACTATTGTAGAAGGTCGCTCTATTACCGAAATTATTGCCGAAAAAGACAGTGCTGCGTTGCGGCTAAGTGCTTATCGAACATTGGCGTCCAGCGCAGGTAGTATCAATTTTCGTGCGAGAGGGTCTGAAATCAAATTAATACCGACCGTCAATGTTGGAGATATCCAAAAAGAAGCTGATCACATCGCAAAACAAGTTCGTTTATTAGATAATCTATTACAGTCTGCTAACTGGACAACTGAATTGATTGAAAGCTAATATAGTTGGTAGTTTGAAACAGGGTGGACACAAAACCTTTTGCTTTTACCAAGCGTTTTATGAATACATTCATGGGGCGAATGAAAAACTACAGTGTAGGCCTATTTGCGCACAAATGTATTGCTACAATTTACAATGTATTACCACGTGTCAACTGTACAAACGAGGGTGGCGTTTGGGGACTATATTTCTAGCTACAATACGCTGAAAGAAAAAATCTCAGTGTTGATGAAACAGTAATTCTATGTAACATAAAACTTTAAATAACCATGAAAAAGAGCTGATAGCATTATAGCTATCAGCTCTTTTTCTATTGGGACGTAGGCCCCTAGATATTGTATTTTATGACGGCACTCTACTCTAAATCATCAAAATCAAATGCCGCTGCTTTTGTATAGTTCGTCACTTTTGCTTCGAAGAAGTCAGTTTTTGTGCTATTCAAGTTGGAGAAGCTTTCGATCCACTCCATTGGATTATCCTTGATTTCAGGATACAAATGAGGCAAGCCAATTGCTTCTAAGCGGATGTTCGCAAGGTATTTGATGTAGCGCTCGATAAGAACGTTGTTAAGACCGAGGATTTTATCGTCAGTGATGTATTGGCCCCAAGCGATTTCGTTTTCCGTACCTTGGCGAATCATGTCCGTGATTTTCGCCTCTAATTCAGGTGTAAATAAATCAGGGCGTTCACGGCGTAACTCGCGGATGATGTTTTGGAACAATACAAGGTGAGTTACTTCATCGCGATTGATATATTTGAAGATAGTGGATGTAGCTGTCATCTTGCCTTGACGTGCCAAAGTGTAGAAGAAGCTAAAGCCAGAGTAGAAGTAGATGCCTTCTAAGATATAGTTAGCGATGATTGTGTGAATTAGATTTGCTTCGCTAGGATCGTCGCTGAAACGTTGGTATGCGTCGGCGATGAAACGGTTACGTTCAAGCAATGTTTTATCTGTACGCCATTCGTCATAGATTTTGTCACGTGTAATCGGATTTGTTACAGTATCCAAAATGTAGGAATAACTTTGCGCGTGAATTTCCTCTTGGAATGTTTGAATATTCAAAAGGGATGCTACTTCAGAAGCTGTGATATAGCGGCTCAAGTTAGGTAAGTTTTCGGATTGAATAGAATCAAGGAAGTTCAAGAACGCAATAATTTTATCAAAGGCACGACGTTCATAATCTGTTAAATATGGGAATTGTTTAACGTCTTCGTTCAAGGAAATTTCTTCCGGAATCCAGAAGTTGTTGAGCATCGTACGGTACATTTGGTTTGCCCAGTCGTACTTGATACGATTCCACTCGCGAAGGTTCGTAGTATTACCGCCAATCATAGATTGAGTGCCACGGTCACCTTTTTCATTAAAAATCAGTTTTTTATCCATAGTAGGACTCCTTTATACAATGATGCGACCTATACTTCTATAGGTCGTCATCAGATTTACATTGTTCGTGAAAGTATCTTTCACGAGTTTAGTGCTCTCTAGTTATAGAGCATATTTTTTGTAAACTATGGCAATGATATCTTTAACTTTTACCATAGCTTAAATTGCATTATAGAATGTAGCGTGTATCTATCCTATATTAGGAGGAACAGCTTGTGCATTCATCCATTTCAAGAGATTGATTACGGATATAGTAGATTGTTTTGATCCCTTGTTTGTAGGCTTCTACGTAAAGGTCAAGAATTTCTTTCGCTTTCATTTGAGGCGTGATGTACAAGTTGAAAGATTGTGCTTGGTCAATATGACGTTGACGCACGCCACAAGCTTTGATGGACCATTGTTGGTCGATTGTATGTGCCTCTTTGTAGAGCCAGAATGTTTTGTTGTTCAAATCTGGTGCCGTTTTTGGCGTGAAAGAACCTTTCTTCTCTTCGATGAAGAATTTTTTGAAGATAGGATCGATACCAGCTGTTGTATTAGCGATGTTGGATGTAGAACCTGTAGGAGCTACGGCCATCAAGTAACCATTGCGGATACCGTATTTGGCAACGTCTGCAGCCAATTGTTTCCAACGATCAGATGTGTAGCCACGACGAGTGAAGTATTCGCCAGTTTCCCATTCGGAACCTTTGAACGCAGGGTACGCGCCTTTTTCTTTTGCAAGCTCCATAGAAGCTTTAATCGCATAGAATGCGATGTTTTCAAATAATTTATCCGCTACTTCGATGTGCTCATCGGACTCCCATTGGATATCATGGTTTACGAGGTAGTGGTGATAACCAGACGTACCAAGACCGATAGCACGGTATTTATCAGAAGTCATGCGAGACTCTGGTACTGGTGCTTGGTTGATGGAAATAACATTGTCTAACATACGAATTTGAAGGGCAATGTTTTCTTCCAACTCTTCATCTGTAATGCGACCAAGGCTAATGGAGTTCAAGTTACATGTAACCATGTCGCCTGTGTTTGTTTTAGTAGTAATTGTACCGTCTTCGTTGATGATTTCTTCAGCAAGATTAGTGAAGCCAACGTTTTGTGCAATTTCGTGACACAAGTTGGACGCGTAAATCATACCTGCATGTTTGTTAGGATTTGCAGCGTTTACAGTATCGCGGAAGAAGATAAATGGCGTACCAGTTTCAACCGCGGAGCGCATGATTTTTTTCATCATGTCTAACGCTGGCACTTCGATGCCGTGTAAATTAGGATCTTGTTCACATTCGATATAGCGTTTAGTAAACTCTTTTTCGTCATCTGTATCGAAGTAGTCCTCTAAAGAGTAGCCTTTTACAGCTAAGATTTCATGAGGGTCGAAGAGGGTGAAGTTTTCACGAGCTAACATACGTTCCATGAAGATATTCGGAACGGAAATAGCAGGGAAGATATCGTGTGCTTTGCGGCGGTCATCACCGTTGTTTGTACGAAGCTCTACGAATTCGTAGAAGTCTTTGTGCCAAATATCAAGCGTTACTGTAGCACCGCCTTTACGTTTACCCAACTGGTCTACTGCAACAGCTGTATCATTGTACAAGCGGATCCAAGGAATAACGCCGCCAGAGGAGTTTTTGAAACCGCGGATATCGGAGTTCAATGCACGAACTTTACCAAGGTAGATACCAAGAGCTCCACCGTGTTTAGATACGCGAGAGAACTTGCTATTTACGTCGTAGATAGACCATAAGTTGTCGTCTACACCAGAGATAAAGCAAGAGGACAATTGGTGGAATGGTGTGCCAGCATTTGCCAAAGTAGGTGTAGCTGTTGTCATTTTTAATTGGCTCATCAAATCGTAGAATTTCTTAGCGTATTCTACTTTGTTTTCCCCTTCTACAAGAGCCAAGTGCATTGCGATAGCCATGAAACGCTCTTGAGGTAATTCAAAGATTTCTTTGTTGAAGCCTTTTACCAAGTAACGGTCAGCCAATAATTTGAGACCTTCATAGTTGAAGAGATAGTCGCGCTTAGGTTTGATGTAATCACCTAATTCTTGCAATTCGTCAGCTGTGTATTCTGTAACGAAGAAGTCAGCGTATTTTTTCTCTTCTACAAGCATGTTGACAAGATTTGGAAAGTTGCCGTAGCCAAATGCTTTGTAACGACGAGTAATAGCGGCTTCTTTATAGAGATCGAACAAGAATAGGCGGGCTGCTACGAACTGCCAATCTTGGTTCATTTTATTAATTTGGTTGCCGAAGCCGTCGTCTTTTTTAGATATAACTTTTTCGATAGCTGTTTGGACTAAAGTTTTTTGAATTTCTTTAGTAGTCATGCCATCAACGAATTGTAACTTCGCATCCATTTCCAATTCTAGTGGATCACAAGAATCTAACCCCAAACATGCGAAGGCTATCATTCGTTTCGTTTTTTCAACGGACAACGGCTCAAAATGGCCATCCCGCTTCTTGATCATAATCTCCATTACTGTTCCCCTTGAGAGCTAAAAGTCATAAAACTGTTAATATTGTTGTATAAGCGTATATAAGATTAGAATGAATTATATAAAATATCTTTAAGTTGAGTTTAATCAGAAAAATAAGAAAACTACTATATATGGTAGTTTTCTTATCTAGCTTATACATTATGTTACGATTATAGCGAAAAAATTCTATATATTCAATATTGACATTTGTAAAATTTTTAATATAGTTTCGCAAAAAATGTTGATATGGTTAAAGATGCGTGAAATTACTGGATTTTATAATTAATTATATAATACGCTAAAAATAATTCTTCGTGCGCTGTCTTGATATGCATAGTAGGAGTGGATTAAGAGTTTGTATCCCGTGCCTTCTATAATGACTGAATCTGAAGCCGTTTTTGGTACAGTGAGGAATTTTTCATATATATGATGAACCTCGGTCACGCCATTTGGTAGAGATACCTCTAAATCAAGCCCTTCATTGATGAATCTAAAGTTGATAGATTCATATGACGCTGTTGGTATGTCA
Organism: Veillonella parvula; assembly: GCA_947096075.1. GTDB lineage: Bacteria > Bacillota > Negativicutes > Veillonellales > Veillonellaceae > Veillonella > Veillonella parvula_C. The sequence continues at coordinate 16,657 of CAMUQE010000013.1, forward strand.
GCTGTACTATCAGCAGGCTCACGCACTTCTAATTCGATGTTAGAAATGAATTTATTATATCCTACAAGCGAAATAACATGTGGTTCTTCAACGGCCGTAAAACTAATAAACTCAATATTTCTTTCCTTATATATTTCAGTTGCTCCTGGTTTTGATGGATCTCGCTGTATAATCGTTCTGCCATAGTCTGTGAAATCAGGATCAAATGTTTCTACAATAGGCAAGTACACGTGCCATTGACCATCAATTTTCGTATAGTTTGTAAACTCTCGATGGGACGTGTAACCAATGGATGGCATTAAAAGGACTGCGCCTAGGGCGAGAGCCATAATCGTTGTATGGACCGATGGAGTTAAACGCTTTACAAAGGAATATACGTTATGTGCTAAGAAGATTAGACTGAATGCGGCCACATAAATCGTATTGAGCCAGAGTAAAGGCTCATTTATTACGCGCTTGCCAATCAGGATTAAGCACAATACTGTAATTGTAATAAATAAGAAGCATAGAATTTTTTGCGTTCGGCTACTTTCACTAGACCTGAAACTAGCCAAATAAAATAGATAGAAAATGGCTACATATGGATAGTATGTGTAAAGGAATCGTGAATCTTCACGGAGGCCTAAGAGAATTAATACCAAGTAGATATTAGCAAGAATGCCTGTAATGATGGACGCCTTGGGTAGTATGAGGCCAAAAACAATATTAAAGAATGCATTTGGTTCTGGCGGTCCCTCTGGATCCTCTTTGTAAGTACATAGCATAGACATACAGATAAAAATGTTAATAGACGCCAGAATTTTAAAGATTAGATCTTCAAAGGTGAATGGTTTATCCAAAATGATGAAGAAGAACCATAAGGTCATGACTATGACTATATTGTACAGTGTTGATGTAACAATGGTGATACTAATCCGTTTTATGCGGTTGATGATTTCTCCGATGTAGTGTTCACCAGGTGACGTAAAGTACAGCGCAATCATAGAGTACAGCCATAGGTATGATATGTTTTCTGTGGCCAACTCGATGCCTCGTATGTGATGGTACGTTTCGTGAATTGTATATAGACCAACGCTGATGCAAATACTTAATAAAGTATATATGATGGAGAACTTTCGATCTCGCATTATATATGTTTCCAGTATGACGATGAAGAAATACAGCGTGTACAACCCAAGGTCTATATCAGAAAACCAATCTTGCTCAATATATAATGGTGTACATGAAAATACGGAGATTAATATTAGCAATATAGGTGACTGCGTTGCTAGGTCTCGCAGCGAAGACCATAAATGTTTAATTGCAGATTTCATAGATTCTCTCCCTCTATAAAAATAAATGATCCCTCTTATATGTAGTATACAGGTTTTCTGGTGAAAGTCCTATGAGGTTTTACAGGCGTCTGAATATACATTACAATAACACTAAGAACTAGTATTTATAGAAAAGAGGTCGTTCACATGGAGTTCTCTTATTTTTTACCAGTACATATCCAATTTGGGTGGAATAAAGTCGACAGTGTTGCTGATTTTGTTAAGCCCTATGGCAATAAAGCGCTCATCGTAACAGGGCGTACAAGTGCCAAAAAATCTGGACTATATGACCGTGTGACAGCAAAACTTGATGCGGCACATATCGAACATGTATTGTTTGATCAAGTGGATGCGAACCCCTTAACGACGACTGCGTTGGACGGCGCTGCTTTAGCTAAATCTGAAAGCTGTGATATGGTTATTGCCATCGGTGGCGGCTCTATTATGGACTGTGCAAAAGGCATTGCATTTATGTCCGTTAACGAAGGTGACATTAACGATTATATCTTTAATCGTAAAACCAGTGATAAGGCGTTGCCTCTTATTGTAATTCCTACAACCTGTGGTACCGGCTCCGAAGGTAATGGCTTTGGTGTACTTACTAATCCCGAAACAGGAGACAAGAAATCCTTGCGATGTAATGCCATCGTACCAAAAGTATCCATCGTAGATCCGGCAGTGATGGGCACAATGCCGCCCCATGTATTGGCATCTGTGGGATTTGATGCACTCTGTCATAATATCGAGGCGTATACTTCTAAAACGGCACAACCTTTTACCGATGCATTAGCTCATTATGCTGTAACTTTGTTAGCACAATATCTTGTGCCTCTATATAAACATGTGAAAGCAATGGCTGAAGGCAAATCAGCTGTTCTCAACGAAACTCAACTTACAAAAGCTTGGGAGTCCGTTACATTGGCTAGCACAATTGGAGGCATGGTTATTAATACCGCCGGTGTAACACTTGCTCATGGCATGGAACATCCTGCTAGTGGGCTTAAGGATATTACCCACGGTGTAGGCCTTGCCGTTATTGAACCTGTTGCAGTGGAATATACATGGAGTGCTAACCCTGATAAATTTGCTACATTGGCACGTATATTTAACCATGGAGATGGCTCCGAACTGGGTGAAGCACTGCGTTTAATCGTCCATGAGTTAGACCTTACCACAAACCTTACAGAACTAGGTTTTACAAAAAAAGACATCCCTTGGCTCGTCGATAACGTATACGTCGTAGCTACAGGGAATATTGCTAATACAGTAGCCGACGTGAGTCGGGAAGATATAGAAATGTTGTATAAGAAAATGTTCTAAGTATTGTCATGATAGGAGAGAGTTTTGTTTCAAGGATTTTATGGCCTATTAACGGTTATGCTATGTATGTTGTTTGCAGTTGTGGCAACCCTATTTAATATAGCGCCTATTACATACATGGTTTTTGGTATAGCTATAGTATTGAGTGTGTTACTGCAATATGGTCGCTTTAAGAAACGAACTATATCTGAAAGAGCCTATAATCGATTGGCTTGTGGTTTGTTTGTTGTCATAACCCTTTGTATATCTTGGCTCGTAGCTGATTGGCTTAAATATGATACTCAAACGACTCGTGATCAAACTGATGGTTTTGAGTTTAGTACGATGGATTGGAAACGTGGTTGGCCTGATAGTGATGAATTACCAGAAGGATTAAAGCGTCCTAGTGTACTTCCAGAAGGGATTATTAGAGCCTCAGCATCTGGTGATGACTTAGCTTGGGCGGGTGCATATCCTACGAAATATACCGTTTTAGAAGGGGACCCTGCAGTTATTGCACAGTATGAGAAAATTGCAAAGGCACAAGCTACTTATCAAGTACAAATCGATAAGCATGGTGTTTTACGTGATTTAAATACGGGAGAACGAAAAACGTCAATATCTCATCCGAGTGAATATAATATTATTGAAAGTATAAATGAAGAGCCAATAAATCTACCTAAGCGAGATTTTGTTGAATGGTTGCGCTTTGCACCTAGAAAAGAAACAAAAACGGTGGTTAATCAAAGTACTAGCTCCGTTCGTAATCATAGACTATATGTATTTGTAGATAATGGTGATATAAAAAGGCCTCATTTTGTAGAACTGTTAATCAATGATGATGGGACTCGAGCTGTGTTTTATCAGTCGAATTAAAATACTTAAGACTTTTACAAATTCGATTGTGGAGAGTGTATATGCGACAGTGTTTAATGTATTTAAAGAATTTGTTTACTGAGCCTCCATATAGAAAAAGTATATGGTTCTTTATAATTCTTTGGGTACTAACATTTTTGTTTTCGGATGAGTTATCATATTCTGGGTTATACTATCTGATTTTGTTAGTAGCTACGATTGTGTTATTGTTTGAAAAATGTGGAGTAATCGATAGTGAGAAAGCTATACGAAAAAGATTTTTAACATATTTTTATGTAATCTTTTTTCTGTGTATGCTTCCCACATTAGCTGTTAATTTAGCATTTTCTGCTATAGGGGTATCTCATTATGATACAAAACAGTGGCACTCTACATGGCCCTCATCTAAAGCGGGGTATATTCCGGCTCCATTACAAACACCTAAGTCTTTACCAGAGAGCTTGAAAGTGGTTTCTTCTGCTGAGGTAATTGGATTGGGTGGGAGTTATAGTTGCTTGGTATTAGATGGTGATGAAGCTACTATTTCACAGTATGAGGAAACTGTTAAATCTCATGCTTGGTATTCGTTTGTAAATGGCAGGAAAAATGATAGTACCTTTAAAGCACTTAATTCATTTACATATCCAAAGGATAGAAATTTATTAGTTAGTGACGTGAATGAATATTATGAGATTATTACCGTTCAACGACAAAACTGGAAATTATTTCCATGGGTAATTGATGGTACACAGAGTATCGGTGATGATCCTAAGGAAGATTATTATTATAGTACTCGGATATCAGCTGAGAAATATATAGTATATGTTGTTTACCATAACTTTGATCATGATCAGCCTAGAGTCATTTACTTTATGTTTAATCCAGAGCGAACGCGAATGATTGCTGTAGATATAGATATGTATCATTAGTTTTTATTAGAATGTCTATAAAAAATTGAAATAATACTTGAATATATTATAATGTGTTCAAATATTGGAATTGACAATTTTAAATCATATCTCTATAATGTGAATTAAAGAGAGACTCGGATATTCACTGTCCCAGCCATAGGGCTGGGATTTCTTTTTTTAGTCTCTAGTAGTTTAGTTTGTAGAGAGGTGTTATTATGACAGATCAAAACGACAAGAATGTGGATGTCTTAGCGCAAGAGATTACCTTAAAAAGTCGTGGTCAAGGTAAATTGCGCCAGTTCATTTTATGGATGGGGGCTCTCATCATAGGCGCTATCTTAGGATGGCAACATATTCCGGCTTTAAATGAGCTCTTTAATTTTATTGCAGCGATCTTTACCCGTTTGTTTCAATTTATCGCAATTCCAACCGTATCCTTAGCAGTAATTACTACATTATCCATGCTAGGTGCTAAAAAGGATACAGGTCGTATCTTTGGTCATGCCGTAGTGTATACTTTGCTAACCACGATTTGTGCGGCGGCTGTAGGACTTGGCTTATACCTTTGGATTGCACCAGGCAACTTGCCACTTGATGTAATTGGTGCCGGTGCAGCTCAAGTGCCTGAAAAACTTGGTACCGTTACCTATTACGATCATTTCTTGTCCGTCATTCCAAATAATATCTTGCAACCGTACTTGCAAGCCAATGTTTTGTCTGTAATGTTTATCTCTGCTTCCGTTGGTTTAGCCTTTGCGTTCATGCCACGCACAGAAAATCGTGAAGCGGTGTTGAAAGTATTATTTGGTTTGCAAGAGTTATTATTCACATTGATTAAAGCATTGCTTTATGTATTGCCAATCGGTATCCTCGCCTTTGCAGGTCAATTATCTGCGCAAATCGAAGCGGGTGTAATCGTTGGTGCCTTAGGTAAATATACGGCTGTTGTTATCGGCGGTAACTTAATCCAATTCTTTATCGTAATTCCATTGTTCTTGTTATTCCGCGGTTTGAACCCTGTGGACGTATTCCGCAAAATGTCTCCAGCCGTAGCTGTTGCGTTGTTCACAAAATCTTCTGCAGCAACATTGCCTGTTACATTGGCATCTGCTGAGGATAATTTGAAAGCGCATCCTGCGGTAGCTCGCTTTGTATTGCCAATTTGTACAACCATTAACATGAATGGCTGTGCTGCTTTCATTCTTGTCACATCCTTATTCGTAATGCAAAATGCAGGAATAGAATTAACTATGGGCACAATGGTGGCTTGGTTATTTATTGCTGTTCTCGCTGCGATTGGTAATGCAGGCGTTCCAATGGGTTGTTATTTCTTAACCTTGTCCTTGATGAGTTCCATCGGTGCACCAATTGGTTTGCTTGGTATCATCTTGCCAATCTATACGATTATCGATATGATTGAAACCGCTGAAAACGTATGGTCTGATGCATCTGTATGTGCCATGGTTGACCATGACCTTCAAGGTAAATTGGACGACTCTAGTGGCGACGATATGCCTCAATTCCAAGGTGCTTAATTCTAGAGGGAAAAGAAGCGCAAGAAATACATCATTATATAGTATAAAAAGGTTATCCTGTAAGGGGATAACCTTTTTTATCTACTAGAGTGGTTGTAATTGTGTAATGATAATTTCGATTAGAAATATAGT
>CAMUQE010000014.1 GCA_947096075.1 Veillonella parvula
GATAATATTTTATATTTTATTTACAATTAGCATGAATTCCTATATAATACAAGTTAGTATCTGTGTTATTTGTAAAATCATGTATTTAGGAGTAAATTATTATGAACAAAAAACATTTAGCAACTGCTTTTGCAGTGTTTGCAGCGACAACGATGTCTTTCTCTGCTTTTGCTGCAACTATTGATGCTAATGCACGCGCTTATGAACGCGCTTCTGCAGAGCAATATTCTTATCCTGCACCACAAGCTGCTACACCAGCTTACCAAACTAGTTATGCAACAAGTGCACCGCGCCCTGGTTACAAACCATTGCCGGCAGTGCCTTACACAGCAGGCGATATGACTCAACAAATGCCTGTATCTAAAGAATTGGGCGATCCAATCTTTGTAGCGCCACAAACAACAGCTGTAGGTCTTCAAATCATGGATCCTATTCCTACTGAAGCCCAACCTGTATACCAAGAAACTGTAAACTCCGTAACAGCTAATGGCAACGGCAGCTCCTATGTTTCTCGCTACAAAGCTAACCAATTGAACGCTTTCGACTTGTTGTTAAACGGCAAAACTTACACATATGACTTGCCTGCATACACTAACGGCTACCAAGTGAAAACTGCTAGCTCTTACAACCGTGCTGGCAACGGTGTTGCGAATGTATTCTCTACAAACGTAATCACTGAAGCATTTGTAAACAACAACTCTTTGCGCATCACTGTAAACATGACTCAACCAACAGCTGTAGCAGCTGCTAAATTGCGTTCCATGCAACAAACTGGTCAAGTAGCAAGTGGTGAAGTAGCTGCATTGTTCGCTTACAATGAAAGCTATGATGGTGTAAAACAAGCGGCTCATTACGATATTTTCAACAATAACGGTCGTTACATCGTTGTTAAATCCGGTGCTGTAACTGTACCAAATGGTGCTCAACACCCTTATGCAACTGCATTATTCGCAATAACTGAAGACACTGTAGCAGCTGTAACAGTATCTGGCAATACTGCTGAAGCTTATGATTTAGTAAAAGGCACTGCATACGCAATCGCGCAATCTGCTAAAGTGTCCAACAATAAAGTATCTACTAAATCTAAAAAATAATTCGTTACGAATTTAATTTTATTTGGTGAAAGATCCCAGCTTTCACCAGCAAAAAAGACTATAAATCACTAACTCCCCCAATGAGACAACTCATTAGGGGAGTTTTTATGTTCTTTATATTACAGTTGCATGTTGCATTATAGTCCCGTTACAGTCGTATTATAGTGCCGTTATAATCGCGTAAAGACCTCTAATGCCTTATACGCCATTAATCGATAACCGCGCTCGTTGGGATGTACCTCTCCGGCGAAGACAATTTGTCCAATTTGATCCGCTTCAAACAAGGTGGTATAGAAATCTATGACCTTAATATTACGCTCCTCTGCGTAGGCTTTTAGCTGTTCATTAACCTCTCGTACAACGAGATCTAATCCATCCATATCACTATCAATTTGAGTTTCTAAACCGATGATTACCGTCCCTTTTGTACTAGCCAGCTCAATAGCTTTCACAAAAATCTTGTACACATAGGCACTATCTCGGCCTTGTAAAATATCGTTAGTACCACACATCAAGAAAATATGACGTGTTGGATCAGCTACAGCAGTAACTGCCCAATTTTCAATATTATACATCATCCCCTGTACGGAGCAGCCATCTTCACCATAATTTGTAAAATTAACGTTCTCTATGGAAGTATCGCAGATTTCGACCCAACCACGTCCATAAGGCACATCATAGCCACGCGTAATGCTATCGCCAAAACAGATGATTTCCATTTACATCCCTCCTGTACTATGACTCAATCATATAATAAAAGAACACCATACACAATATACATATTAATTACAAAAAGGATCCGTCTTGATCTGCCCTCCAATTAGACAAAATTTTTAGAAGGGCAGTTCATTTACGGATCCTTTTATATTATTTAAGACGAATGAAGAACAATGCGCATGCACCGATGATTGGCGCTATGGCGATAGACATCAAGGACATTTGGTAGCTGCCCGTCATAACGAGGACATTGCCCAAGAGTAGTGGCGCCAAGAGTGCACCGATTTGATTAAACAAGTTTACAAAGCCCGCTGTTGTACCGCGCAAATGAGGTGCTGCAGACTGAACTACGAGGGCATTGGTCAACGCACTATGCATAAAGGCTCCAATACCGAGGATTGGACCTGTTACAAAGAGCATATTTGGATTTTCTGTGCTTGCAAATAAGATTAAAGCTGGCCCAAATAAGAACATAACGAGCGCCGCTAAATAGTTCTTCTTAATTGGCAAGATATCAGATAAAATACCGATCGTTGGTTTCGCAATTAGTGCCGCCGTACCGAACACGCTCATGACTTGGCCTGCATAGATAGCAGTTACGCCTAATTGTTTAACCATGTACAAGTTCGCCCATTGCGTTACGCCCCAAGTCGTACCTGTTGCGAAGAAGCCCGCAATGGCCAAGCAACGAATGTTACGGTTGGAAATGATGTGCTTCAAGTTTTCTACTAAAGACGTTTGGCCTACGCCAAGTTTAGCAGCCGCTGCAGAAGCCTCGCCTTCTCGTTGTGCTAGGATTTCTGCACCTGGCTTACGCACTGTGTAGTAACATAACACGAGTACTGCCAATGGCAAGATTGCTGTAGCAAGGAATGCCGTTTGCCAGCCGTAATGTGTAGCCACATACGGTGCATAAAGGTTTACCGTAGTAATACCAAAGGAAGTACAGCTCATAAAGATACCTACGGCCGCACCGCGTTGATTCGGACCGAAGTGATCGCCGATAGCGCTCAAGCAAGAAGCTTGTACAGGACCAGACATAACGCCTAACAAGAAGCGCAAGCCCCAAGCCATGTTATAGTCTGTAATGGTACTCATCAAAGCCGTTACAGCAGCCATACCAATCAAACTAAACAAGATAGTACGTCTATAACCGATTTTATCGGCTAAGATGCCCCCTGGTAATACCGTTAACGCATAACCAAAATAAAAGGCCGAAATATGTTGAGCCCCCATCTTGGCTGTGAAATGCAACGCCTCATTGAGGATAGGCATAACAGATGCCCAGGACAAGCGCATAACAAAGCTCAACAAGAACGTGAGCCACACACTAAGGAGAATTAAAATCTGAGTTCGCGAGAAACTAAGTCGATTCATACGAGCTCCTTTCTACAGAAAACCTAATAAATATATCGATAGCATACCATAGAGGACAAAGATTAGCTATATAAAACTGATATTAAATCCTCCTAAGTCAATCTCGATCTTGTCTATAACGATAAAAAGCCCTCTAGGCATAACCTAAAGGGCTTTCTAAATTGTGGCGGAGAGGGTGGGATTCGAACCCACGGCCCCTTGCGGAGTCACTGGTTTTCAAGACCAGCTCCTTAAACCACTCGGACACCTCTCCATAACGGTACTATTATATCAGATTGGTCTAATAATAAGCAATAACGTAATAGTTAATCAAGCAAGAAAGCTGGCTCATAGCCAGCTTTTTTCATGTATAGTTAGTGTTGAATCAAACTTTCAACTATTGCTCCAGCATCTTAGAACAAGTCTTTTTTCCACATACCAAAGATGGCAATGGCAGAGCAAATAACAGAAATAACGACAACTTTCACAAAGCCGTCTGGATCATCTTGGAACGGCAAGTGCACGTTTGTCCCCCACAAACTGAATATGATGGTTGGCACGGCCATTGTAATGGTAAGGGTCGCCAACATTTTCATAACCATATTGAGGTTATTAGAGATGATAGATGTGAAGGCGTTCATCATGTTCATCAAGATATTGGAATACATTTCAACCATCTCGATGGCCTGTTTATTCTCGATGATAACGTCCTCTAGTAAGTCCTCATCCTCTTCATACATCTTGAGCAAATGTCTATACGTGCTGTGTCCACGCAAGCGCAATAGACGTTCCATAACGGTACCATTCGTGCGCAACGCAGAGGTAAAGTACGTCATGGATTTCTGTAATTCCAACAATTGGAAGAAGTCTTTGTTCTTTGTTGTATGACGCAATTGGATTTCAATGTCATCTGTACGACGATTGATTTGTTGCAAGTAGCGCAAGAACAATGTTGCTGTACGATACAAGATTTGGAACAAAAACCGCGTCTTTTTATACGTATAGAACGTAGACAGTTGGTTTGAAATGAACGGATACAACACCTCGGATTCTTCAAGACATACGGTAATAAAGAAGTCAGGTGTCAAAAAGATACCAAGTGGCACCGTATCGTACATATCATTACCACGAATCGCAGGAATGTTGATAACCACGAAAATATAGTTGTCCTCTAACTCCACGTGAGAACGTTCTTCCATATCGAGGGCGGTCTTTAAAACATCCGTTGGAATTTCCGTCAAAATGTTAATGAGGGACAACTCATCGGGGTCTGGGTTCACCAAATTTACCCAAGAACCTTTTGTGGCATCTGATACAGTGCAGTCTGAAACTAACTCTTCTTCTATGTGTTTGTACACCGTGATCATGCTATCCCTCCTTCCAACGAACATATAGTAATCATCTAATAAATTATATACTATTTTATAGCTATTATTCAATTCAATTGTGAAAGTTTTGTTTATGTAGTACATACATAAACCGCTTTATGTCTATTAAGAATGCACAATTGTATACGTTAAAAGTATCTTAAAACTATCCTTATATCAAATCTAACGAACAGATAGATTAATAAGGCTGCTAAACTAAAAAATCCACCAAAAGATTAAACCACTAAAACTTACAGTGAGTGAATATGCAAACAAATAATTAGCAATATATCATTCGGTTAAAGCTTATAAAAATAACCTCTATACTGGCTTGTCGCTAATATAGAGGTTATTTATTTTGACTCTAACCTTTTAGATTAGATATTTTATATTATATGCTTTATATGCTTTGTATCCTATAGCTTATATATTCCTATATAAATCTATACGATTACTGTCGCCAAATTAACGGCGCAAGATACGAATAGAGTTCAAAATACAAAGAATAGATACGCCAGTATCACCGAATACCGCCCACCACATGGATGCATAGCCCATAAGGCCTAATGCCATGATAAGAATTTTAACGGCAATAGCGAATACTACGTTTTGCCATGCTACGCGCAAAGTCGCTTTGGACAAGTCGAGTACGTGAGCTATGGCAGTCAAGGACGAACGCATGAATACAACATCTGCCGCTTCAATAGCCGCATCGGCACCGCTACCCATCGCACCACCTACATCAGCACCAGCAAGTACTGGAGCATCATTGATGCCATCCCCTACGAACATAGTTGAACCATATTCGGAACGAATATCTTGTACAACGGATAATTTATCTTGTGGCAACAATTGAGCACGAACGGCACTTACGCCAGTTTCTTTGGCAATATAATTAGCACTTGCTTCAGCATCACCTGTAAGCATGACAGTTTTAATACCTTGACCGTTAAGATCTGCAATCGCTTCTGCGGAATCTGGACGAGCTTCATCGGCGATAATAATGCGACCGAGGTATACATTACCTTCTGCTACTAGTACTTCTGTGCCGTATTCAGCAGCTTCTGTCGGATAACCTTGAACAGCATAGCGTTCCATAAGACGACGGTTACCAACGAGCACTTGTTGGCCATCAACCATGCCAACCATACCTTCGCCTGCTAATTCTTGAACGAAGTCAGATGCTTCTACTACGATACCTTGTGCCTTTGCTTCGGAAACGATGCTTGTTGCGATTGGATGTGTAGATACTGCTTCAATAGCTGAAGCCATGGATAACAATTGAGCATTGCTCACATGAGAGCCTACAGTTTCTACGTTTTGTACTTTAAATTCACCAGATGTGATAGTTCCAGTTTTATCAAGAGCTACTGCTTTCACATTAGCCAACGCCTCGATAACGCGACCGCCTTTAAGTAGGATACCATTTTTGGAAGCATTACCGATACCGGAGAAGAATGCAAGTGGCACGCTAAGTACCAATGCACATGGACAGGAAATAACGAGGAATGTTAAGGCTGTGTAGATCCATTTATGCCATTCACCTGTGATAAGGGATGGGATAATAGCAACAGCTAAAGAAAGAGCTACAACGATAGGTGTGTACACGCGAGCAAAACGCGTAATGAAACGGTCAATTTTAGGTTTAGAAGATGCTGCGTTTTCAACGGCATCAAGGATTTTTGTAACCATAGATTCTTCAAGAACCTTATCAACGCGCATCGTAATACGACCAGATTCGTTGATACAGCCAGACATGAGTTGTGTGCCAGGTACGGCGCGAACAGGTACAGGTTCACCTGTTACAGGAGCTGTATTAACGCGAGTTTCACCTTCTAGAACTGTACCGTCTAAAGGAATTAAATCGCCAGGACGAACTTCGATAGTACTACCTACCTCAACCTTTTCAGGAGCCATAACTACGATTTCACCGCCGCAGCATGTATCTACAACGCGCACCTCTTGTGGGCGCATATCAACAGCGTTCATGATTTCTGTACGGCTACGATCAGTCGCTTTATGTTCAAAGAACTCACCGATACGGTAGAACAAGATAACGCCTACGGCTTCAGGCAATGCATCGATAGCGATAGCGCCCAATGTAGCGATGGACATCAAGAAGTTTTCGTCAAACACTTGGCCTTTTAAGATATTACGACCTGCAATGCGCAATACAGGGAACGCAAGTAAAACATAAGCAATATAGTAAATTGGAGTTTCGATGGACTCTGGCATGCCAATGGACGGAACAACTGTAGTCAACGCTTCGTAGGCCATGAATAGCAAGCCTGCTACGATAACTGCAATTGTCATTGCCTCACTGCCATGGTCGTGGCTGTGGCCGTGATCATCCATAGCTGCTTTAGATTTACGTTCGTAATCAGCTACTGTTACGCCCTCTTCGATGGAATCGCAAATATCTTGAATATCGCGTTTAAGCGCTTCACGGTCGCCCCAAGCACCAATCAAACGTAATTGATGTGTGGCCACTGTGAAGTTAGCGGATTCAATACCTTCCATTTTGCGGATGCGATCTTCAATTTTTGCTGCGCAATTTGCACAGTTCAAATCCTTCAGCAATAATGTTTCTTCCATGATATCTCTCCTTTGATAATAGTGAAAGTTTCTATCCATGTATTTTAAAAGATTATTTTAATATATTTCTAATACTTATTAGAGGTTTCTATTAGATATTTCTCTCTTATATGAATATCTATTCATATGTTTATTTTATATTGAAGGAGATTAAATGTCAATACAAAATTATATTCACTATATATTAAATTTTATTTACTTTAGTTCTAACTATATTCAGCTTATATCAAATTTCGTTCTACCAGGAATTTATGTGCTACATCAGCCGGCAATTGATGTTCCGTTTCAACGGCGTAATTCATCTTCGCCATCTCTTGATCTGTAATCGTATGATTCAAACTTTCTAATACAGGTCGCAGTTCAGGATGAGCAATCAACACTTCGCTACGCACCACATTACCAGACATATAGGATGGATATAAATGTTTATCATCTTGTAACACCGTAATCGGTGCAATACTTAATTGACCATCAGTCGTGAATATCGGCATCACATCCACCTCACCGCGACTAATAGCAGTATATTTTAGACCTATATCCATATCTTTAGTCGCTTTAAAATTCATACCATATACTCGTTGTAATCCAGGATAGCCATCCTCACGGCCAAAGAAATCATATTCCCCTCCTAATGTTAGGGCTGGTGCTATACGAGCAAGATCAGAATACGTTTTTACGCCATAACTCTGAGCGATTTCATTACGCACCCCTATGCCATAGGTATTATTAAAACCGTACATGCCGACCCACTCAAAATTATATTTCTCTTTATAGGCCTGTGAAAGCTCATTAAATAGACTTTCATCATACGCATCCGTACGTTTCAGCACAGCAGACCAAGCTGTACCAGTATATTCAGGATATATATCAAATTGGCCGGAAAGCATAGCTGGTTGAATATTTGATGTACCACCGCCTACACCTTCTGTAACCTCTACGGTTAAATCAGTCTTCTTCTCGATTAATTCTTTTAAAACATTCCCCAAAATAAGCTGTTCCGTCATAGGTTTCGTTGCAATATGAATAACATCGGTCTTCACATGACGGCAATACATAGCCCAGCCACCTATACCTATCGCAATTATCGTCATAATCGAAACAAATATAATCGTATAACGCTTCATATGAGGGCTAATACGCGTTACTCTTTCACCTAGAGAAAAGAGAGCATCAACGGTAATGGCTAATAGGGCAATCAGTAGACTACCGGCAATCGTCAAAGCACTTTGATTCGTTGTAATGCCCCTATAAATCGCCACACCTAAGCCACCAGCACCAATGAAGGATGCAATACCTGTCAAGGCAATGGTCATAACGAGCATGGTCCGTATACCAGCCATAATCGTCGGCATAGCCAAGGGAATCTCTATATTCCACAAACGTTGAATCCGCGTGAGTCCTAATGCAATCCCCGCTTCACACATGGCTTTATCAATCTGGTTAAGACCAGTAAATGTATTGCGTACCATCGGTAATAAAGCATAGATAACCAATGCAATAATAGCGGTCGTATTACCAACACCTGATACGTACAACAAGAGACCTAGCATCGATATAGATGGAATTGTATATAGGAAATTAACCACTACCATAACTGGCGCAGCTAGCCGTTTATATTCGTATATAAACACACCCAATAATCCACCGATGATGGTAGCAATAACAGAAGCTAATACTGAAATTTCTATATGTTCCCATAACAACTGGAGGAAAAAATCATAGCGATTGATAAGTAATGATATGACATCATGCATTACATACACCGCCTTTCTAAGTTAAGAAATAAAAAACTATATAGGTATACTACAGCTAACCAAATTCAAACATTTATCATCAAGCTATATTAACCCATAATATCATTGTATACCTAATTATGCCTTAACTCTAGTCTATTTACCATACACAACAAAAGCCGTTATTTATATTTATATTTACATATCATACATGTTCAGCTCTTTAATATGTCTGAAAGGAATAACAGTCCCTTGTACAGATAGAATTTGTAATTGCTCACTAATCATATCAACAGCACCTATAAGTTCCGTATATTTTTGTTTGTTATAGTAAACAATTCGCACCCACTCCCCACAACGTACAGATTGTAAAACTGTATTTAACTCATCTATTTGATCCTCTGACAACTCTGCCCGATCTTCTTTTGGCCTTGCTACAGCGGTTAATAAAGTTTCAAAGCCCCTCAATGCCGCAAAGGGCATAAATTGTTTTGCTCGCTGTAAGCGAGACATGCGATGTTTCATTAATGTATACCTCCCCTTACGCGACTAATGTATTTCCAATTTAGCTATTCTACTACTTATTTCCAATGTATCCATTCTACTATTTATTCCCCATTGTGCCCGCCTACCAAGGTATTTCTAAAGCGCATGGTTCCTTCCTCTTGCAAACTAGAGGCACGCAAAATAGAGTTCTTACCAAACTGCTCCTTAATGGATAGCATAGCCTCTTGTACCTGTCGTTCCTTTTCCTCTACATTTGTAGTAAGAGTGCTAAATAGGTCCACCTCTTGAGGTATGGTAGATCGATTGACTAAATCCTCAAAGCTGATTCCAATACGACGGATAAGCTCATTTTTATGGCAATGCTGCTCGTATAATTTAATAACTGCCGCTGTCAACGTTTGTAGAGAATCTGTGTACTGCTTAAGCTTTTTAGAACCTCCTGTAGAGCGCACCATTTCATCTGCATAGCCGATATGCACATGAATATGGTTCGTAACCCCTTTGATTTGTAAAAGTTCTAATACCAAGGACTCTACCATTTCACGCATAGGTACGTATGTCTCTTCATAAGTATAATTGCGCAATAAAATCTGACTGTGTGAGATAGAATGCTTGATAGGTCGATATGCATGGATATCCGCAATCGTACAAGGCTCACGGCCCCAAGCATGGTCAATGATGAGCTCTGCATTAATTCCGAACTCCTTGTACAACTTCGCCTCAGGCACTAAGGTAACCCCATGCAAATCATAGGCACCATATTTATGTAGTCGATTAGCAATCCCTTTGCCGATTTGCCATATATCGGTCAAGGGCTGATGATACCAGATTTTCTCTTTAAAGAGGCTTTCATCAAGATAGCCTATAAAATCAGGCGCATGTTTCGCCAAAATATCGAGGGCAATCTTGGCGAGAAACAGATTCGTTCCGATTCCAACGGTGGCATAAATCTTCGTTGCCGCTAGCACCGCATCAAGTAACATCTGAGCCAACTGACGAGGCGTCTTTTTATATAGTGGTAAATAGGGCGTGATATCGATGAAATACTCGTCGATAGAGTACACATGCACATCTTCGGGCGCCACATACTTGAGCAAGGTTCCATAAATCTCAGCAGACACCTGCATATACCGCTTCATATGTGGCTTCACCGTCAAATACTCAATATGCGGTGGAATCTGAAATAATCGACTGCGGTTTTTAACACCTAACTTTTTTAAGGCAGGAGAAATAGCCAACGTAATAGCCCCCTTGCCACGAGAACCATCGGCCACCACCAGAGGTGTTGTAAACGGATCCAGTCCCAAATCGGCGCATTCTACAGACGCGTAAAAACACTTCAAATCAATACACATATACAGCCGATCCGTATCAGCTGACCCCATACAAACACCTCCCTAAACCGCTAAATAACTGGCTTTTACAAAAATTAAGAACACAAGAATTTGTATGACTAGTATAACAAAAATTCACAGTATTTTCAAACATATGTTTGTTTTTATAAAGGTAATTTTATAGAAAAATAAAAAGCACCTAACACTAGATATATAATCTAATATTAGATGCCTATAGGTTTAACACATTATTAAATATAGCTAATTATTTCTATCAAACAAAACCCAACATCCCCAAAAATACTCCTATACCTAATACAATTGAAGCAACGCCATACACAATAGTTACCCATACATTATCTATACTTACTTCTCCATTTTTTGCAAGCACACCTGTCGGACTAAAAGGAACTACAGGTCCACCGATTAGACCAAAAGGAATATAAAACTCTACACTCTCAGCAGTATAAGTCTCACCATTCAAGATATACTTTATATCATAACCATAAATATATTTATCCATACCACGAGTTACAAATGGTATTTCCTTTATAACTCGTGGAAGTATAAACACAATCGTTACTGGAGTTCCATTGCGACGCAATACAAATCGTTTGATAATTAAATACAACCCACCAAATATTAACCCAAAAGCCACACAACAGAAGTAAAATATAAAAAACTCAAATCCTCTACCCATCACTCGCTCCTCTCACAACAATACAATGAAAGCTATCTAGTTCTATTATATATTGATGGGACTTATTTTTGCCAACGTAATATAAAAAGAGCACCACCTATCGAGGGGCGACTTACGCGCCGTTTGGAGCCACGAGATAGGTGGTGCTTTTTTGTAACTAAGTTGTCGAAATAAAGTTGGGCCCCATCAATATAGGCACGCCCCGATAGTTTTCATTATTGTTCCGGCCCTAGGTCTCGGAATTCTACGTCTCTAAATTGTGTTAATTCTCCAACGAATTGGAGTTCCACGGTACCGACGGAACCGTTACGGTTTTTACGAATGAGGACTTCTGCATTGTCCCCTTTTTCAGAGTTTTCATCATAATATTTATCACGGTACAAGAAGATAACGATATCCGCATCTTGTTCTAGGGAACCAGATTCACGAAGGTCGGAAAGTACAGGCCGTTTGTCTGGTCTGCTTTCAACACTACGAGATAACTGAGACAAAGCGATAACCGGTACGTTAAATTCACGAGCAATCAGTTTAAGATTACGAGAGATTTCGGACACCTCTTGTTGACGATTTTCACTGCCCTTACCAGCATTTCGACCTTGCATCAACTGAATATAATCGACGATAACGAGATCGAGACCATGTTCCACCTTGAGACGGCGCAATTTAGAGCGCATATCTTGTACGGTAAGACCCGGCGTATCATCGATAAAGAGCTTGGATTTACTCATGCGGTCCGCTGCGGCAATAACCTTTTCCCAGTCAGCAGGATCCATGTTCGCACGGCGCAATTTTTCAGAGCTCACACCTGCCACGGAGGACAAAATACGACCAACGAGCTGTTCCTTGCCCATTTCCAGGGAAAAGAACGCCACCGTCTTGTCGTACAACATCGTTACGTTTTGAGCGATGTTCAAGGTAAAAGCTGTTTTCCCCATCGCAGGACGAGCTGCTACGAGGATGAGGTCAGATTTTTGTAAGCCGTTGAAAATGTGATCCACATCTTTAAAGCCTGTTGGCACGCCTGTAATAGCACCATCATGCTGTTGCAGTGCATTGAGTTTATCTAGATTAGATAAAACCACTTCACCAATGGCCGCAAAGGATGATTCAGACTGAGTTTGACCGCTTACGTCTAGCACCATTTGCTCTGCCTTATTGAGGATTGCCGTCGGCTCATCTTCGCCAGCATACGTCATGCCTACGATTTTATTCCCTGCATCGATGAGGCGGCGCAACTGAGCTTTCTCGCTGATGATTTTCGCATGTTCCTCCACATTGTAGGAAACCGATTCATTCGCAAGAGATGTAATATAAGCAAGACCACCTACCGCATCGAGGCGCTTACGACGGTCTAGTTCTTCACCAACGGTGATAAAGTCAGCCGTCTTATTGGCATGCACGATTTCTAAAATAGCATCGTAAATAATACGATGTGCATCGCGGTAAAAATCTTCAGATTTAAGAATACTCGTCACCGTATCTACAACGGCTCCCATATTGGATCCATTAGTTAATAAAGCCCCCAAAACGGCCTTTTCCGCATCTAGATTATGCGGTGGAATGCGTACATCCATGATAATCCCCTTCACACAACCACTATGGATAAAAGAATTCACCATACTCAAAGAGCATGGTGAATACTATTATTCGGCTACTACATTAACCTTGATAGTACTTGTAATTTCAGGATGAACACGAACTAATACGTCATGTACGCCCAATGTTTTCAATGGTTCTTTGATTTCGATTTTCTTTTTATCGATATCTACTTTGTATTGAGCTTTAGCAGCATCGGAAATATCTTTAGCAGTAACGGATCCGAATACACGGCCTTCTTCGCCCATGCGAACTTTTACAGTTACTTCAACCTTAGTCAATTGAGCTGCCAAGATTTTAGCTTCGTCATTCGCTACAACTTTGTGGTGAGCAATGGATTCTTGTTTTTGTTTCGCATTGTTTACATTAGTCGTTGTACCTTCAAGGCCAAGACCTTTTTTGATCAATACATTACGACCATATGCATCGCTAACTTCAACGATTTCGCCTTTTTTACCAACTTTTTTAACGTCTTCTAACAATACTACTTTCATTGTTGTTCCTCCTCTTGTTCTGCGGAATGAAGCGCCTCAAGAGCATGCTCCAAGATGGCCTGCTTTGCTTCCTCTACGGTCATACCTTGTAATTGAGCACCAGCCACAGTTCTGTGACCGCCACCACCCAAGGCTTCCATTACAACTTGTACGTTTACCTTGCCTTTGGATCGAGCGCTGACGCCGATACCACCGTCATTCAAGGAATATAGTACAAAGGCTGCTTCAATATCTTCATTACTGATGAGCATGTCCGCACTTTGTGCAGCCAACGCCATCATATCCTTCAAACCTTCAGGAGCTACGGAAATAGCAATCCCTTCAGTACGACTTGCTTCAAATACCATTTTAGCACGCAATTGGATAGAATCGAAGGTTTCAATAAATAATTGTTTAACTCTGTCGATATCCGCTCCTGCACGGCGCAAGAATGCTGCTGCCTCGAAGGTGCGCGCACCAGTTTGTTGGATAAAGTTCTTTGTATCTAATACGATACCTGCATAGATACCTGTAGCTTCCGCTTTTGAAAGCTTCACAGGAACGCCTGCATATTGAACAAGCTCTGTTACGAGCTCAGATGTGGACGATGCAGTTGGTTCCAAATAAGTAAGCAATGGATTTTCTACAAAGTCCGCTGCACGACGGTGATGGTCGATAACGATGCGTCGTTCAGAAATTTCAAGCGCCTCTTGAGCCGCCACCATTTCTTGACGGTGCGTATCACACACAACAGTGAGCGTATTCGCATCTACCCATACTCTTGCAGCTTCTGCAGTAATAATATTCTCTTGCCAGAACTCTGACTCGTTAAGAATATTCACCATTTTATCGATGGCGCTAGTTTCTTTTGAAAGCGCAATACGCACGTCTTTACCAAGTGCTCGAGCAATGGCGGCTACACCAATAATACCACCTAACGCATCGTAATCTTCGCGTTGATGCCCCATGATAAGAATCTTATCAGAATCAATCATAAGCTCGTGTATAGCTTGAGATACAACACGAGCACGAACGCGCGTATTCTTCTCAACGCCTGCCGTATTACCGCCAAAGAAGCGCGTACTTTCACCATCCATAATACACACTTGGTCACCACCGCGACCTAATGCGATATCTAAGGCTGCACGAGCACGGCCAGATACATCTTTCACAGAGCCTATATTTTCACTAATACCAATGGAAATCGTAGCTGGCACCTGACGCGGAGATGGTAATTTACGAACTCTTTCAAGAATTTTAAAACCCTTTTCCTCCATCGCGTGGAGAGCACCACGAGAAATGGCAAAGGTATACATATCGTCTTGGAAATTACGAATAAAGCCTTCATTACCGTCGATTTCGTCTACAATAATATTGTTAATATCAGTCCAAATATTTGTGTAATCGCGGTCACTAAGGCCTTTCGTCAATTCTTCAAGATTATCGATCTGAATCATACCCCATACAGGCTGACCTTCTTCGGCCTTGATACGCGCCTTTTCTACTTCCGTAATATTCTTGAAGTAAAGCGCCATAACTGCATGTTCAGCTAGTTCATCATCACTATCAATCTCTGGTCGCGTATCACGAGGATCTATGAATTTGTAAATAATTTGGAAATACTTATCTTCGTATTGTTCCGTCATATATCCGGATTTACCCCAGATTTTATCGATACGGAATCCCGGTAAAAGAGCGGACATTTTTTGAATTTTATTCCAGTCTACCTTAACCCAGTCTGCGAAGACGCTATTGTTCCACACCAATGTGCCTTGTTTATTAACGAGGGCAATCCCCATTGGCAAATTTTGTAAGGCAAAGTTCGAAGCTTGAGTGACGTTCTTCATCATCGCTCCAAGCTGTTCCCTTGCCAAACGACGCCGATTATGAATGGTATTGTAATTAATCAAATATGCCGCTAATACAATGATAAAAGCTAAAATTGCAACGGCCCAGTTTAAATAGGCCAACAATAATAGCAATAATACAATAACGGCAATAATGGAAATTTCTAAACCTTTCCATTTCCGTTGAAAGGATTTCATAACGGCCTCCTTTCTTATTAAGAGCTACGTTTTTCGAAACGTGCTCGCATATCTAAAAACATATCAAAAATACCATAGAAAACAAGACCATACGGACTCATTGTATATAAGAAGAAAAGAATTATAAATTGAAAGAATCCATTTACTCCATAGTTTTTCATAACTGCCATTAAACAGGTAATACCATTAACTAAGCAAATGAAAGCCCCCACAAAAGCAACATTCATTCCGATATCTTTAAGTAAACTATTATCATATCCAATATAGGATAAGCCATAAATAATAATAATCCCTATGGCTAGAACTCCAGCACCCCAAATCGGCATACGCCAAGTAGCCATGGGAGGTAATTCTCTATGAACTGTATTAGTTCGACGACCAATATAAGATACTAACTTAGCCATGATGTACGTTATGATAGAGCATGCACAGAACCATAATGACAACATCATACGTTCTGCTTGAGCAAATGAATAATTAAGTTGCTGAATCATCGTATCAATCTGTTCTTGCGGTGCTGATTGCTGTCGTATAGACTCAATCATAGCTTCTTTTAACTCATTATTTACATTTTGTCCTAAGCTAATAAAATCTACAGATGCAAAACTATTAGCAACCACTAATTGTAAGAGGCCCATACCAAGCAATACAGCAGCAGGCACTAATATTAACTTTCTAAAAGACCAGTTTGCTCTAAAAGCTTCCCCCAAAAATATACTAGGCAATGAATATACTAAAATGGTAGACATAGCAATTAATGGTCCAAGAAAGAGTGTTACTAACATAAAGGCTACTATTGAGGAAGTACAGCTATATCTACTACCCCAACGGATACCAATGATAGAAATACCTGCTGGAGCTACCATAGTTGCTAGAAAAGCTGAAAATGGCATGACTGCCCCAATTATAGTCAACATAGCAACGATGGTCGATACAAATGCAGTTTCCACCATCGCTCTTGTATTTGTTTTATTCATAAATCACCATTCTTACATAAGAAGATATATTAATTGGTATCTTTTAATTATAACAGTTTAAAAGGGTAACTTCAAATACCCCATATAGTAGAGGAGTGCGATAGCAATGCTATTAATGGTAGTTTTTATTTCTCTTTTAAAATGTCAAAAGTACCACACCCTGAGGTGCGGTACTTTTCTCTATTGTATAAGATTATACGTCTTGAATAATCGGCAAGATCATAGGACGACGGCGAGTTTTTTCATAGAAGAATTTACCCAATGCGTCACGTACGTTTTGCTTAATTGTTGTCCAATCTTTGATACGTTGCATTTCACAATCATCGAGAACTTGTTCTACGCGGCGTTCTGCAGCAAGCATGAGTTCTTCTGCATCACGAACGTATACGAAGCCACGAGATACGAGGTCTGGACCAGCTACGATAGTGCCGGAAGCTTTGTCCATCGCCATAACGACGATAACCATACCTTCTTGTGCCAATTGTTGACGGTCGCGGATAACGATATTACCTACGTCACCAACACCAAGACCATCAACAAAGATAGCACCAGCTTGTACGCGACCACCTTTGCGACCACCATCTTTATCGAATTCAAAGATTTGACCATTGTCGCCGATAAGGACTTTCTTAGGGTCTACACCCATAGCAACACCGAGTTCACCATGACGGCGCAACATGCGGTACTCACCATGAACTGGGATAAAGTATTCTGGACGAACAAGGTTAAGCATTGTTTTAAGCTCTTCTTGACTCGCATGACCAGATACGTGGATACCACGGTCTTTACCGTATACTACATTACAACCTAAACGAAGCAAGTTATCAATAGTTCTACCTACAGCGCCTTCGTTGCCTGGAATTGGTGTAGCAGAGATGATAACCGTATCATTCGGAGCTAATTCTACAGTACGATGGTTGCTTGTTGCCATACGGGACAAGCCTGCCATCGGTTCACCTTGAGAACCAGTTGTTAAGATCATAATTTGGTCATCTGTGTAGTTGTGCATTACATCTACGTCGATGATTGTATTTGGTGGAATGTTCAAGTAACCGCGTTCTTGTGCGATTTCTGTAACATTTACCATGCTGCGGCCCATGACTACAACCTTACGGTTAAACATAACCGCCGCATCAACAGCTTGTTGAATACGGGATACGTTAGATGCGAATGTTGCCAAAACAACGCGGCCTTTTGCTTCGCCAACAGCTTGTTTGATCGCAGGGCCTACGGAGCTTTCAGAGCCTGTAGTACCTGGTTTTTCAACGTTTGTAGAGTCAGACATCAACGCTAATACGCCTTTGTTGCCAAGCTCAGCAAATTTGTGCATATCCATCAATCGGCCATCAACTGGAGTTTGGTCGATTTTAAAGTCACCTGTATGAAGTATAGTACCGATTGGTGTATCAAAATATACAGCGCAGGAGTCAGGAATGGAGTGATTTGTTTGGATAAAACCAACAGTCACTTGACCAATTTGAACTTCATCGCCTGCGGCAATCGTGCGAAGACATTTTGGAGACACCTTATGTTCTTTAAACTTGCCTTCAATTAAGCCACAAACGAGATTTGTTGCATATACTGGGCAGCTGATTTCTTTCATTAGGTACGCCAAGGAGCCGATATGGTCCTCGTGACCATGAGTAATTACGACAGCTTTCACGCGATCCTTATTCTCGATGATATAGCTCATATCAGGAATAACGATGTCTACGCCAAGCATATCTTCACTAGGGAACGCAAGACCAGAGTCAAGAACGATAATTTCGTCCTCGTATTGGAAGATGGTCATATTTTTGCCGATTTCACCAAGGCCACCAAGTGGGATGATTTGGAATTTACCCTTGTTGGCGCCATTTGGTGTACGACCGATTAACTCCACTTGTTCCTCTTGATGATTCCAGCTCGTGGAACGGTTATTCGGACGGTTGTTATTGCGGTTTTGACCATTTTGGCCGTTGCGACCGTTATTATTAGTACGCGTATTGCGCGTATTTTCACTACGTTCACCACGCGGTGCACGAGTTTGGCGAGTTTTGCGTTCTTGACCTTCACCTTGCTCGGCGTTGCGACGTGTATTTGTACGGCGAGTCGTATTAGTACGACCACTATTCGCACTTGTGCGAGTATTTGTAGTACGGCGTTGGCGTGTTGTGCCTTCACCATCACCAGCTGTTTGTTGACGAGTACGACCTTCGCCAGCAGGACGGCGCGTATTTGTACGGCGACGAGTTTGTTTTTGTTCGCCTTCCGCCGCAGCTGTAAGAGTAGCAGTTTTTGCTACTGTCGGCTCTGCTTTCACTTGTGCAGTAACCTGATTATCTGTTGTATTCACAGTTCCTCCTAAAATTTTGTTCATTATTTTATTTAACATAGTTTCTTTTCTCACCTATCACTTGAATTGATCTATGCCACGAGGAAATGCCACACAAAGAAAAAGGCGCTATTATACTAGCGTCTCGTCAAATGGGCGCAAAAATGCGCTATCAAATTTTGCCGTTCCTAGTTTGTGTGCCATTTGCCGCAGCAAATGAGTATAGTGCACTATCAGATACGTCAGCCGCAAAAGACTCATGTATTCGTCCCTATCCGATACGCAGTGCAATATAGTCCGATCTGTTTTGATGAAAGCCTCACTTTCATACGTTGTGCTCATTATAACATAAAAATAATATTAGCAAAAGAGTTCTACTATTGTTTCATTAAAAGTAAAATAAACGCTTCTACCATTAAAAGGGACAGCTCAAAGCGAACCGCCCCAAAAATTGCTATTCTTTTTTTATCTTGGGCATTTCATTATAAAAGCCTTCGATGCGCCATTCACCATCTTCTTCAAGGAAAGATATATATCGCGTCATGTGACTTGCCTCAACGGCGCCTTCACCAGGCTTAGTGATTTGTAAATCCGCCTCACAAATGATCCGCTTTCTATTATTTACAAAGCTAATCTGTTTCCACCGTAAAGGTCCCACAGTGATTTGCTTCGGTGCAGACTTCATGGATTCTAACCATTTTTGCTTTTCTACGGGATTCGTATTACCCTGACTCGTAACATAGGTGAAAGCCTTGTCATAGTCCTTTTCATTGACCGCATCAAAATAGCCCTGTGCCGCTGCCTGTGCAGCTTCCTCACTACCTTCACCAACAATAAGGTTCGTAAGCCATCCACTTAGTTTCGTTTTATTATCTGGAGCCATAGAGCTAGAAGAAACACCATATATACAAATGGCACTCACAAGCAATACAACAAGAATTTGAGTCATTAAAGCACTGCTCGTAGGCGATACTTTCATAATAGAAGCTAATCGTTTATCAATAACGATATTCCTCAAAGCCTCACCATATTGATTATCCTCTTGTTTTCCTTTCAAACACATGAAAACAAATAAAATTAATGGTCCAATAAGGGGGATTAGCAATAGAAATATAAGGGCACTACTTTTATCCGTGTCATGAAGGCGACGAACACATAGCGCAAGTAGGGGAATCAACGAAAGAAGTCCGACCATTTGCATCTATAAATTTACGACCTATTACGTAGAGAAATGTATCCTTATAACTTAGCTGATAATGAGCCAAAGGATAGATAATTTCCCCTTCCGGTGCAATTCGCTCAACCTCAACCAATGTCGTATACTGGCCGCATGTAGGACAGAACATAGCTGCCTCGTCACAATATTGACGGCAAGAGTCACAATAACGTTTCATATCTATTCTCCTCTATCTCAATACGCGCTCTACAGCTTTAGCAAAGCCTTCACGATATAAATTTGCTCCGCCGTTAGCAGGATGTCTAAGACCGATGGCTGAAAGGCCGAATCGCCCCATCGTGTCCGCCGATTTTTGACCGACAGCGAGCACGAGCGGCTCCGGTCCACCTAATTCAGCGTGTAGCTCCAACAACCGGTTCGTATATTCCCAACCCAATTGTTGCTCTGTCTCTGTTGGTGTTCGGTTAGTAAGCGGTTCACCCGACTTATGAGGGTGAAAGGGAAATATATTCCACAGCAACGCATCGTATGGATCAATACCTTGTTCAATGATTGCGCTCCACACCACCGTGTCTGTAGGCTCGTTAAAGCCTTGTTCCTGTTGAGTGCGTTTCAACATTGAACTCGTAGGTGAACTGGTCCGCTGTAACGTAATAGGCGTTATCTGATGAGCTCGAATCGCTTTATGTTTATCCAATAACATACGTTCACAAGTAATGGCAATGCCCGAAAAGCGCCCACCTTGATACCCAACCGCTTCAGCTACCACAAAGATGTTAGAGCAACCCAGCCGAGGCAACAAATAGGCTATCAAATTATTGCGACGTACCTGAGCCGCATCAAAATCGGGTTGAATGATTTCTAGTTCAGAATTTACCTCGCCCCACGGATTGTGGGTAAGCTCACCCCTGTATTGACCGAGCCAATCTACAAACTGCTGTACTTTTTCCACTCGCTTCACATCAAACGACGCAAGATATACATCAAAATCCATCGTTTTTGCTTCATCTAATTCAAATAAGGACATAGTCCCTCCAAAGTTTATATCCTACAAAACCATACATTAAGCACTTCTTTATATGTTGTATTTCTTTATATGCTGTATTTATACACTATAACTTATATAACTATAATACTATCGATA
>CAMUQE010000015.1 GCA_947096075.1 Veillonella parvula
ATTTGCATAACCATTTTATGTGCGCAAGACTCTGTGTCTTTGTTGCCATATAAAAAAAGGACCTACAGTAAACTGTAGGTCCTTATATTTTGGTGCGGTTGGAGGGACTTGAACCCTCACGAGCGTACGCTCACCACCCCCTCAAGATGGCGTGTCTGCCATTCCACCACAACCGCATGGAATACAAATGGTGCCTCAGGACAGAATCGAACTGTCGACACACGGATTTTCAGTCCGTTGCTCTACCAACTGAGCTACCGAGGCATGCTTTTTTGTAAAAAAAAATGGCGACCCCGATCAGATTTGAACTGACGATCTTCGCCGTGACAGGGCGACATGTTAACCGCTACACCACGGGGCCGCGTATCAACTCTCGTTGACTACTTGTACATAATATCATGGATTTAAGACCATTGCAACTATTTTTTCAAAAAAATATTATTACAAAAGTATTAAAATTATTGATTATATTTGATAATCCCTACTTTATGGCTTTTATAAGGGAGTTTATCTACTAAATTAAACGTATTCATACTTTATCGCCACAATTCATCAGTTTTCGCATAAGTGCAAAATATCACAATATACTTTACTTCATATGCTACAATATGTATATAATCGGTATAAAAAATAACTATCTAGAAACATGAAAGGATTCGCTGTGAATAAGTTCAATTCAAAAGGTGTTATTATTGCCCTTATTATCGCTATTGTAGGCGCACTGGCTGCAGCATGGTACTTCTTATGGTATGTGCCACATACACCGGCTTACACATTAAAAATCATTCACAAAGCAGTACAAGATAAAGATGCAGACGAAGTATTGCGCCACGTAGATATAAAATCCATCGTAAAAAATATCGTAGAGCGAGAAGGCAATAAGTATGTCGATACGTCTAATCCACTTGGTAAAGCTACAATAGCAGCCACAAAAACATTTGGACCTGCGCTTATCGAAGATGTATTGCGAAAGTATATCGAAGATCCAGATAGCTTTAAATCTGAGCCACCTACCAATAATACTACAACTCAAAACGATGATAATAAGTCCATGGTAGATCGCCTCGTAGAAGGTCGTCTATTTAAACAACACGATGTAGAAATTAAAGACTTAAAATCGGAAGATAATGGTAATACGGCTACCGTAACTGTAACGATACAAAACAATAAAAAGAATATGACAAAAGATGTAAGAGTTTTGATGCGTTACTTAGGGGACGGAACATGGGTTATTTACGATATTCCTGACATCGAGGACTTATATACGATCACCTGTAAGTAAACATCACTCAATATATAATTTAAAATACATCTATAAAGGATACCAGCCCTACAAAATCTCCAAAGCGAGCCAAGTTGATTTTGTAGGGCTGGTATCTTTTTTATATCACTTCATACCATATATTAGTTAACGATTAAAGTCTACGATTGCCAAGGTTACAGTTACTTGCGAAATAAGGCGTTGTGCATCATCAATCATATCAAAGCGCCAAACGTGGGAGGTTTTGCCTTTCAATAGTAGCGTACCTAAAGCTGTTAAATCTCCTTCGCATTTTACAGGGCGCAAGTGGTTCGCAGTTATAGACTGGCCTACACCAAATTTATGAGAGCCTACCAATTCATTGCTCATCATTCCTGCAATAATTTCTGCAAAAGCTAATGTAGCACCACCGTTTAAATAGCCTTGTGGTTGTTTGTGAAACTCAGTTAAATTCATTTTTGCAATACATGTGGTATCACTCGTCATACGAGGAGCATCAATTTGTAAGGATTCAATTAAATTCATAGTGTTCGTTTCTCCACACAATACGCGTCTAGTCTATCATCAAAGACTGTTACACCTAGTCCATCTCCATTGGGAACATGCATAACACCATTTTTAAATGTTAAATCTGGATAGATAAGATCTCGTTCAAAATATCTATTTGAGTCAGATAAATCACCTGCCATATAGGAATCTCCCAATGCAGCTAGTTGGACGTGAAGCATTTTAGAAACACCTGACTCAACCATGCTCCCTATCCAATATGGAATGTGACGTTCTCTACATAGATTAATAGCCGCCTTTGTTGGAATAAGGCCGCCCATTCGCCCTACTTTTACATTCAACACATCGATTAAGTCATATTCAATAGCATAGGACAAATCATCATACCCTAAGATGGACTCATCCAAACAAATTGGCGTATAGATTTTCCAATCACCATTATTAAGACGCTCCCACTTCCAATCTTTATAGGATTGAAGGGTTGTCATAGCAAAGGGTTCTTCAATACAAGTCAAGTTTAAATCATTATATTGGCGGACCTTTTCTATTTCATCATAGGAATAGCTTTGATTCGCATCAGCCGCTAAGACTAAATCTGGGTAATGTTTGCGAACTAAAGCTAGACGTTCATAACCATCTACAGGATTTACCTTTAATTTAATCCGCTTACAACCACTTGTAACATGGCTCTCTACAACATTGAGTAATTTGTCTATTGGTACATCACCGACAACAACACCACTTTCAATAGTATCTTGTAAAGCTTGTCCCATAATATAAGAAACAGAATTTACACCTATTCGTTCACAATTAAGATGAATGAGTGCATTTTCTAGAGCCGCAATGGCCATAGGCATATTATCTCGATTGAGCCAGAACTGTAATTGTCGCACATAGGTCATGAGCGGTTTAGGCCGCATCAAGCGCAGATTAAAAATATAATCATCTACTAAGGTTTTCCAACAGGTTTCTACGGTCTCAAATGTATAGAATGGATCTGTGAAAGCTACGCATTCCCCGTACCCTACATAACCTCGTTGATCCTCGATACGGATTACAATGGTTTCCCGCTCTTTTACCTCCCCTTTGGCGGTCTTGAAGTTAAAGTTCAGCGGCAATTTAAGGCGATATGTAGTTATACTTTTAAAGTTTAAAATATCATTCATAGGCGCCTCAATTTTCTAATTTCAGTTCATTACGCAATATTTTTCCTGTTCCATTTCGAGGCAATGCGGTTAATACTTTTACATATTTTGGAACCTTATATTTTGCTAAAGAATTAGCCATAAAGTCTATAATGTCATCTGTAGTCATGCTTTTACCATCATGAAAGGCCACAAAGACCGCTGGCACTTGCCCCCATTTAGCATCCGGTACAGGAACTACCGCACATTCTTTCACTACTAATAATGTATACACTAAATCCTCTAGTTCCTTAGGATAAATATTTTCACCCCCAGAAATGATGAGATCCTTACGGCGATTCAAAATATACACAAAGCCATCCTCATCGATGTAACCAATATCATCTGTATTAAAGTCTCCATCGATAGATTCCTTGTTGATATAACCAGACATAACCATCGGCCCCGTCAAATGAATTTCGCCTACCCCATCCGCATCAGGGTTATCGATGCGAACCTGCATGCCAGGCAATGGCTTACCTACAGATTCTCGTTTATCAGGATAATCCAATACGGAAAAGGTAACGCTTTGACTAAAGGTTTCCGTCATGCCGTAGGTCTTAAAGATAGGCAGCGATTTCTTTTCACAAGCATCGATTAGTGCCATCGGAATAAACTCTCCACCGAGCAAGATAACGCGTAACTTATGATGTGTAATATGTGGCTCTAATTGAGTCAGAATGGTAGGCACCAAGGACATCATATTGATTTGCTCAGATTCAATGAGTTTTAGAACTTGAGCTTCATCATATTTAGGCAAAATAGTAACAGCCGTCCCATTATAAAGAGACCTCATCAAGATAGATAAACCACTCACATGGAACAGAGGCAGTACCATTAGCCAATTATCCTGCTCTGTTTTCCCTAGTACCTCTTGGGATGCTTGTACATGAGCTTTAATTTGCCCCCATCGAAGCGGTACAGACTTAAATTGCCCCGTAGTAGCGCTCGTATTCATGATAGCAGCTATGTCTGCGTCCGCAAAGGTCCAATCAAAGGAATCCTCGACCGCTAAATCCGATAGAATACTTTCTAAAGTTTCAAACTCAATTGTAACAATTGAATTAGCAGCCTCCGAACCAACGGAATGAGATAACTGATTTTCAACAGAATCTGATACTATAGGAGCAACTAAATTTGATACTTGAGTTTCAACTGCATCAGGCAATTGGCTACGTCGTTCTTTACTATGTAGTACGGCGGTAACACCTAATTGATCCAATTGGTTCGCTATTTCGTTTGGCTTAAGATGTACATTGAGTAGAAGTACCTCTTTATGAACTAGTATAGCAGCCAACACATACATTGCCATGGTCACAGAGTTATCGGATAAGATAGCTACTCGAGAGGCTTCTAAAGGCGCTAAATTACGAGCTACATGGAGTACGCCACGGTATATATCGTTATAGGTATATTCATTTATACATATGCGATCAGGATAGTGCTGTGCACCATGACGTAACCACTCCATCGTTTCACCTCGTATCTAGATCTAATCACTAATAAGTAATCACTAACTACCAATAAGTAATAAGCAATAAATAAATAATAAATAGTAAGTAACAACTAAAAAGTAAGTAATTACTAAAATGTAATAATTGAAATATGATAAGTAAAGAGATATTACAAGAAAGGCGCCTCATGTAGAGGCGCACTTGTCGTTTTAACAGTTAATATAATCCGTAATATAGGACTGTATCGACTCCCTATTAAGGGAATTTAGGGAATTGTTTGAAGTTAGGTTTGCGTTTTTCCTTGAACGCGTCGCGACCTTCTTTAGCTTCATCGATTGTGTAGTACATCAATGTAGCGTCCCCTGCGAATTGTTGTAAACCTGCAAGACCATCTGTATCGGCATTGAAGGCACCTTTCAACATGCGTAATGCCATTGGGGATAATTCAAGGATTTCGCTACACCATTGAACTGTTTCTTCTTCCAATTTATCGAATGGTACCACAGTATTAACCATGCCCATTTCATAAGCTTGAGCTGCAGTGTATTGTCGGCACAAGAACCATACTTCGCGAGCCCGTTTGTGACCGATCATGCGAGCCAAATAACCTGCCCCATAACCAGCATCGAAAGAACCTACACGAGGACCAGTTTGACCGAATTTAGCGTTTTCAGAAGCGATTGTAAGGTCACATACGATGTGCAACACATGTCCACCACCGATAGCATAACCATTAACCATAGCGATAACAGGTTTAGGAATAACACGAATCAAACGTTGTAAATCGAGAACATTCAAGCGAGGCACATTGTCTTCATCTACATAACCACCGTGTCCACGTACACTTTGGTCACCGCCGGAGCAGAACGCTTCTTTATCTTCGCCTTTTCCGTGGTTAGCACCAGTCAATACGATTACGCCTACTTCGTTATCTTCACGAGCTACTGTGAAAGCATCAATTAACTCCATTACCGTTTTAGGACGGAACGCGTTGCGTACCTCTGGACGGTTAATAGTGATTTTCGCAATGCCATTATATGTTTCGTAAATTACATCTTCATAATTACGATCCAATACTTTCCAATCAAATTTGCTCATGGACTTAACCTTTCTTCTGTAAAAAATCTAACACCGCTTGTTCAAAAATCTGCGGTTTCTCTATATGTACATTATGCCCCGCCCCTTCGACGATGACATGATTAAAACTTGGCAACTTGCCAAATACATCTCTTCCTATTGTAGTATATTTTGTATCTAATGCGCCACTCACATATAAACTATTAACAGAGAATTTTTCTAATTTATCTCCTACATAAGGCATTACGCCCTGCCCTGAGCCACGTAATGTACAGGCTAAGGCGTACGTACTATTATTGGATCGACGTAGATAGATTAATTCCTCTACCCCTTCTGAAAGTTGTTTTTGACTTTCAAAAATAGGAACCTCTGCCCATCGTGTAGCAAACCAAGCCCCATCATGCTCTTCGATGTGACTCGCTAAGTCTTCATCAGCCTTACGGCGTTCAGCTCGCTCAGCATCAGAAGCGATGCCTACCGAACCACTTTCAAGAACAAGACCTTTGATTTCACTTTCATACTCCAACGCATAGG
Source organism: Veillonella parvula (assembly GCA_947096075.1). Taxonomy (GTDB): domain Bacteria; phylum Bacillota; class Negativicutes; order Veillonellales; family Veillonellaceae; genus Veillonella; species Veillonella parvula_C. The sequence goes on from CAMUQE010000015.1 coordinate 6,018, forward strand.
AAAGTGCAATACGCGCACCCATGGAATAACCCATGAGGTAATAGCTTTCACCAACCATATGATAGATAACTGTATGCAAGTCCTCTATCATTTGAGGAATGGTATAGGCCTTATCCTCATCAGGAATATCTGAATCACCATGGCCGATCAAATCGATACGGACCACGCGATACCCCGGCAGATTAATAGAATCCCAAGTATAGCTCGATTCAGAAAAACCATGGAAACATACAATGGGTTCACCTTCTCCAACCACAGTCAAACCGTAGCGGTACTCGCCCAAGTCAAAATACATACGCTGAGCTGGATTACACAAAGCATTATCTACAATACTGCAAAAATACTGACTCATAGTAATGCCTCCATATCAACTGAAACGTTTGTATATTTCCTATGTAACTGACGACTATATTCCCGGTCTGTAGGTATTTCAATGATATGAACACCAGATTCCGTGCTAACTTTAGCTAATACATGACTCAATTCATCAGGACTAGAGATTTTAGTGTGCCCACAGCCATAGAGTTTAGCGGCCCCACTATAATCTAAGCCTTGTGACGTAGAGAACAAATAATCAAAATGCTTTGTTCCCTTTTGCGGTAAATATTCAAAAATACCGCCTCCATCGTTATTATGCAAAATAATCGTCAAATTTAGATTGTGCGTTTTAGCGACCGCTAAGCCGTTTAGATCATGGAATAAAGACAAATCTCCCGTTACGAGATATGTAGGCTGACCATTTGTGGCAAGACCTAGTGCAGTTGAAACGATACCATCGATACCATTAACACCACGATTACCGTAAAGAACGGCATCGGATTCACCAGAGAACCAGAAGTAATCAAAGTCGCGAATGGTCATACTATTCGCCACAAGCAATTGGCTATTGTCAGGAATATGCTGTTGCAACTCGCGTATCGTGCGACCTTCAAAACAACTTGGTTCTTCTATGGCTGTACTTAGTTGAGCTTTGCCAGCTACTTCTAAACTTTGCCAACTATTAAGATATGCATTAGATTCGTTCTTTACAGCGTACAAATGCGTAAACATGTCGATGCTTGCTTGCATGTGTATGGTGGTTTTCCCCGTTGGATTCATGGAGTCCATTGTAGGATTTATCTCTATATACTCCACATTATCCCAACTTGCCACCATCTGTTGCACGCGTTTAGACACAACCATTTGGCCAAACTGAATCACGCAATCCGGCTTTAGTACAGGCCATAACTCTTTATCCGCTAAAAATGCATCATACGTTGAAATCACAACATCAGAGAATTGTTTTTTCTGAGTCATATCTGTATCGTTGCTACGATTGATATTAAATTCATGATTATCATCAATAGCATCAGTCTTATGCCAGCGTCTTACATTGGACAATGGATCCGCCAAGATAGGAGCTTGTAAATTCTCCGCAAAGGAATGAATAGACTCAACTTCATCTACATCAATTTGTGGACCAGCTAAAATAAGAACTCTCTTATACTGTGCAAGCAATAGACTTCTATTCTGATAGCTAAACACATCACCGTAATTAGGTTTAAATACTTTGTAAGGGCTACGTCCCGCTTCAAAGTGCTTACGGTCCAGTTCAGGCACTAATGGCTCAAAGAGAGGTATATTGATATGCACGGGTCCTTTTTTAGTATCTATAGCTTTCATATACGCCTTGCGTGCTACTTGTCGTGGATATGTGTAGTAATGCTCATCTTGGGGCACCGATAATTCTTCATAATAGTTTACAGCTGTACCAAAGATTTTTTGTTGATCTACTGTTTGTGGAGCCCCTGTATGTAGCAAGGTATAAGGTCTATCGGCAGACAATACGATAAGAGGTACCCCACTATATTGAGCCTCTAAAATAGCGGGCAAATAATGAGCCACTGCGGAACCGGATGTACAAACTAACACAGTTGGTTCTTTATGAGCCTTTGCAATGCCAAGTGCCATAAAGCTAGCAGAGCGCTCATCTATATTCATATATGTTTCAAAGCCTTCATACTCCGTGAAAAGCATAGCCATCGTCGTGGAACGAGAACCAGGGCTAAACACAGCATGCCGGACGCCGAGTTGGTAAAACTCATCTACCAAGGCAGCAATATATTCGTTCATTATATTCCCTTTCAACAACTTCTAAGGGTTTGGAAATTTATCATAACGCATCCAAAATGGTGCGCATTTTATTATTAGTTTCTGCATATTCTTCATCCGCATCAGAATCGGCTACGACGCCACATCCTGCATAGGCATAAAGAACATTATCCATAATGAGGGCAGATCGAATAGCAACGATGACAATGCCGTCCCCCATATCTTTCATAAAGCCAAAAGGTGCTGCATACATGCCGCGTTCATGAGCTTCGTACTTTTGTAGCAATGCCAACGCCTTTTCTCGCGGTTCACCACCGAGAGCCGGTGTAGGATGGAGCAACTTTGCCCATTCTACGAGGGATTTTGTGCTATCCTTAGCAGTAATAATGGTGCGCAAATGATATAGATGCGCCAGCTCCATGATACCCGTTTCACCTATTATAACCTCCGGAGTAATAGATTTCATGATATCCACAATACGGTCACGGACGATATTATGTTCAAAGAGATTTTTCTTATCTGTTAACAGTTGTTCCTTAGTCCACGCATTTGGTCCATGTTTAGGCGCTGTCCCCGCCAAGGCATAGCTGAGAATTTCACTACCTCGATGGCGAACTAGAATCTCTGGCGATGCACCCACAAAGGTGCGTCCATCCTTTTCGTAACCAAAGATAAAGCAATTTGGATTATTATCTACTAAATTTGCCAAAATACTTGCCACATTGTATGGTGTTTCACTAGTAAACTGTACCTCTCGAGAAGAAACGACCTTCGTCATTTCACCACTACTAATACCATCAGCGATAGCGTTCATCAAACTATCCCAAGCCGCCTTATCATCACTGGTTTCCTTGTAGTTATGGCGAACTCGAGGCACCTCGAAATCCGTAATAGGGACGCTTTCACCAGCGTGCAAGTAGAAAGACTCCCCATTTTCTACGATGTAGTAATGGGTGAAAGCAATCATTTCATGACCCATGCCAGCCCATTTAGGGTCCTTAGAGTTCTCAAAAAAAGTATCTCCATAAAACACGTAAGCGTAATTATGGCGATCTTCATCATCTTTGACCGTCGCCAAACGTTTAGCGCCTACAACGATGCGGTCACTTTGACGATCCACCCAGAATACGCGTTCTTCGTTGGGAAAATTCAGCCAAAAGGCTACCGGACTATTCAGTTCTAACGGTTCTTTATTATATATCATAGTTGTATATCACTATTAAGAAATAAAATAGACTATAGTAAAAACACCTAACGTGTAGAAGATTTACTTCTACACGTCAGGCGTCATCAATAAGTTTCCAAATTTTTGAGATGAGCCTAACGCCATCACACGTCGATGGGCCCTCTTTATATCTAATTTATTATATCATAGGTAACAGTTAAAAGGTAGAAAATAAAACCTCTACACCGCATGCGTCGTACATGAATGTAGAGGTTTTCATTATATTCAAAATGTTGTTACTTTATTTAAAAGCCTTAGCCCCAATATCTGTACGATATTGCATGCCTTCAAAGTCGATATGCTCTATACGTTCATAGGCTCTATCAAGTGCCGTTCTAAGGTCTTTGCCAAGTCCGACAACACCAAGCACACGACCGCCATTAGTGACATAATTTTCACCAACAAGCTTTGTACCAGAGTGGAATACAATGGTTGTGTCATATTGTTTAATATCCCCACTGATGACATCGCCCTTAGATGAAGTTTCAGGATAGCCCTTAGAAGCAAGGATAACGCAAGCCGCTGAGGAATCTTTCCATTTCACCATATTAGAGGTTAATGTGCCCTTAGCACAGGCCATCATAATCTCACCTAAATCACTATCCAGTAGCGGCAATACAACTTGTGTTTCAGGATCACCAAAGCGCGCATTGAATTCTACCACCTTAGGACCTTCGTCAGTAATCATAAGCCCCGCGTAAAGGCAGCCTACATACGGCATGCCTTCTTTTTCCACAGCCGCTACCATAGGTTCTAAGATGGTTTTCATCGCTGCGTCCCGCAATGCATCTGTAAGAACGGGGGCCGGTGCATAGGTCCCCATGCCACCTGTATTAGGCCCTTTATCACCATCAAAGATGCGTTTATGATCTTGAGAGGCAATCATAGGAACTACGGTCTTGCCATCTACAAAGGCTAATAAACTAGCCTCTTCGCCTTCCATAAACTCTTCGATAACAACGGTGCTGCCTGCATCACCGAATCGATTACCACTGAGCATATCTTCTACGGCTACATTCGCTTCATCGATGGTCATGGCTACTACAACACCCTTCCCTGCTGCCAAGCCGTCAGCTTTAACAACGATAGGAGCTCCTGTTTGAGCAATAAAAGCTTTCGCTTCATCTACCTTATGGAATACACCATACGCAGCAGTGGGAATATTGTATTTTTTCATGAGGTCTTTAGCAAACACCTTTGATCCCTCTAGTTGAGCTGCTGCTTTGGATGGACCAAAAACTGGAATCCCCGCCTTATTAAGTACATCTGCTAAGCCCGCTACTAAAGGAGCCTCAGGCCCAACAACAACTAAATCAACTTGATTATCTTTCAAAAAGCTAATTAAATGATTGCTTTGTTGCCAATCGATGCCAACTAGCTCTGCACAATCTGACATAGCCGCGCTACCAGGAATAGCATATACCTTTGTTACGCTAGGGCTGATGGACAATCGCCACGCCAATGCATGTTCACGGCCGCCGCTACCGATTACACATACTTTCATAAGTCCTCCATCGGCGCCTAAACGCCATCAAATTCATAATAGTATAAACACATAACGGAGCCACTCCAAACATCAATAATTGTTGACCGTTCAATAGATATTTTGCCCTAATCGTGTTTAACAATCCGCTAAAAATTCTTAACTAGTTAATGTTTAAAGTGACGAATATTTGTAAATATCATAGCGATGCCCGCTTCATCAGCCGCTTTGATGGACTCTTCGTCGCGAATAGAGCCACCTGGTTGAATAATAGCTGCAATGCCATGCTTTGCCGCTGTTTCTACGGTATCGCCAAATGGGAAGAATGCATCGGATGCTAATACAGCGCCTTTAGCGGCTTCCCCGGCTTGTTCAAGAGCAATTTTTGCAGAACCTACGCGATTCATTTGACCGGCCCCAACTCCAAGAGTACGCTTTTCATTAGAAATCAAAATCGCATTGGATTTTACATGTTTTACGAGTTTCCATGCAAATTCAAGAGCTTTCCATTGTTCCTCTGTTGGTTGTACCTTCGTAACAACTTTATAATTGGCGCGGTCTTCTAGGATATCGTCTTCTGTTTGCACTAATAAACCACCAGACACCTTTTTCACTGTCACTTGGCCAGATTCCGGCTTAGATAGTTCAATGAGGCGAATATTCTTCTTAGCTTCAAGGATTTCTAATGCTTCTTTTGTGAAAGCAGGTGCCATAATAACTTCTAAGAAAATTTTGCTCATTTCCTCCGCTGTACTTGCATCTACTTCACGGTTTAAGGCTACGATACCACCAAAGGCGGATACGGAATCAGCTTCGTAAGCATTTACATAGGCATCATGTAATGTAGCTGCAGTAGCGGCACCACATGGGTTCGTATGCTTAATGATGCATGCAGCTGGCTCAGTAAACTCCCATACCATATTCCATGCCGCTTCCATGTCTACAATATTATTATAGGAAAGCTCTTTGCCATGTAATTGTTTCAAGGCCCCCATGCCATGAGCTGTACCAATTTCTTTATAGAATGCGGCTTGTTGATGCGGATTTTCCCCATATCTAAGATCTGTTACCTTCTCATAAGCACTCAAATATTCTGGAGGTGTAGGGCCTTCATTCAAGATTCCACTCATATAATTAGCGATGGCCACATCGTAAGCCGCCGTATGAGCAAAGGCTTCTTTGGCAAGTCCAAAGCGATATTCCTTAGTCAATTCACCTTGATCCTTGAGCATCTCTAAGATTTCATCGTAATGATTTGGATTTACTACGATACCCACAAAGGCATGATTCTTTGCTGCAGAACGAACCATCGTAGGACCACCAATATCGATATTTTCGATGGCCTCTTCTAAGGATACATTAGGTTTTGCAATGGTTTCGCGAAACGGGTAAAGATTGACTACAACAAGGTCGATTGGTTCAATACCATGTTCTGCCATAGCTTGTTGATGCTCCGCATTATCACGGATCGCCAAAATACCACCATGCACCTTAGGATGTAATGTCTTTACGCGGCCATCCATCATTTCAGGAAAATCAGTCAAAGACTCTACCGATTTTGCCGGAATACCTGCTTCGGTTATGGCTTTAAGGGTCCCACCTGTGGAATAAATGGTTACCCCTAAATCAACTAAACCTTTCGCAAAGTCTACAATACCTGTTTTATCAGAAACACTAAGTAATGCATTTTTAATCATCTAACGTCTTCCTTTGCTTACACATCAATCTTCAATATATACAACACGACCTTTTATAGTGAGCTTATCCTCACAAAATAGTCGTAATGCCTCTTTATATGTTTTATGTTCAATAGGCAATAATCTATCACTCAGGATATCCTCTGTATCCTCCGATAATAAAGGAACCGTATTCTGCATAATGATAGGCCCCGTATCCATTCCGGCATCAACAAAGTGTACCGTACAACCGGTTACCTTTACTCCCGCATCAATAGCTTGTTGATGTCCATGTAGTCCCGGAAAGGATGGCAACAAGGCAGGATGGATATTTAAAATTCTATGCTCATAGTGCTCAATCAATGGAGTCCCTACAATGCGCATATATCCAGCCAAAACGATACCATCTACCTTATAGAGCTCTAACGCATCTAACTGGGCTTGTTCAAAGCTAGCTTTAGAATCATAGTCACTACGCTCGATGACAATGAGTGGAATATTCCAAGGTTTAGAACGTTCAACAATCCCTGCATCACCGTGATCTGTAATGATAACTACAAACTCACCATTAATATATCCTTCTTGCATGGCTTTATAAAGGGCTTCCCCATTGGATCCTCTACCGCTTGCGAATAGAGCTAGACGCTTTTTAGCTACGGAACTAGTCATTAAATACCGCCCCTTTTACAACAACTGGACCTTCGACTTTAACGATATGACCAATTTCATATACCGCTTCATTACGACTTTCAAGATTTGCCTTTACTCGATCCACATCCGCAGCGTCCACTATGAGGATCATGCCAATGCCCATATTAAAAGTGCGGTACATTTCATGCCAATCTACATTGCCCCATTCTTGTAGCTTTTCAAAAACTGGAAGGCGAGGCCATGTATCACAATCGATCTCTGCCGTTACTCCCGTAGGTAAGACGCGAGGAATATTTTCATAGAAACCGCCGCCCGTAATATGAACCATACCTTTAATTAAATCTTCTTTAATCAACGGTAATACAGCTTTAGGGTATAAGCGCGTTGGCGTTAATAATTCTTCTCCCAGTGTTTTGCCAAATTCAGGAATATCTTGACCAATGGAGAAACCCTTGTGATCAAATACAATTTTACGAACTAACGAGAAACCATTAGAATGAACCCCAGAAGATGGTAACCCAAGAATAACGTCTCCTGCCTTGATACTTTCACCAGTAATCAATTTAGGACGATCTACGATACCAACGGCAAAACCAGCTACATCATAATCCTCATCATCGTAGAAACCTGCCATCTCAGCAGTTTCACCGCCTAGTAAGGCGCAGCCTGATTCTTCGCACGCCTCAGCTACACCACGTACGATATCCGCCACTTTTACAGGCTCTAGTTTGCCAACCGCAATATAATCAAGGAAGAATAAAGGTGTAGCACCTTGTACGAGGATATCATTAACACTCATAGCTACGCAGTCTTGACCGATAGTATCATGTTTATCCATCATAATAGCGAGACGCAATTTGGTACCCACCCCATCTGTACCAGATACGAGCATAGGATCAGACATAGCATGACCAGCTAAGGAATAGAGTCCCCCAAAACCACCTAAATCACCAACAACACCCGGTGTATACGTCCGTTTAACAGATTCTTTCATCAGTTCTACGGCGCGATTACCTGCATCGATATCAACACCTGCATCACGATAGGTTAAACTATTTTTATTCGAGCACATATTTGACCCCTTCCTCTTGGTCCGCAGGAACCGCTACACTATAATCACCATTGAAACATGCAAAACATAAATCATCTGGCTTTACATCAGATACAGCACGACATAGGCCTTCACGAGACAAGTAATGTAATTTATCAGCCTTGATAAAATCTCTAATTTCATCCACTGTATGAGTAGCTGCTATAAGTTCTTTACGCACCGATGTATCAATGCCATAGTGACAGGAATACTCAATAGTTGGAGAACTAATACACATATAAATCTCTTTAGCACCAGCCTCTTTTAGCATTTTTACAATAATACCACTCGTAGTACCGCGCACAATAGAATCATCAATAAGGACGATACGCTTACCTCCAACAATATGTGGCAATGCATTTAGCTTCATACGAACAGCTAATTCTCGTTCCTCTTGATTTGGTTTAATAAAGGTACGACCGCTATAACGGTTCTTAACTAAACCTTCTGCAAAAGGGATACCCGATGCACGAGCATAACCTAATGCAGCCGTTGTACCGGAATCCGGAATGGACATTACGATGTCCGCATCATACTTAGTTTCGTTATATAGTTCGCGGCCCATATTTAGCCGAGATTGATATACGGATTGACCATCGATATGACTATCGCCACGTGCAAAATAGATGTATTCAAAGACGCAAAGTTTTTTATCGATTTTTTCTGGTTCCGCATAGATAGTACTACGCACACCAGAGTCATCGATGATAACCATTTCACCAGGATCTATATGACGAATAAACTCTGCCTTAATCGCATCAAAAGCACAGCTTTCACTAGAGAGCACATAACCATTTTCAGTTTTACCTAAACAAAGTGGTCTAAATCCTTGAGGGTCTCGTACACCTACCAAAGAGTCGTTCGTAGTAATGACTAAAGAGAACGCCCCTTCAATTTGACGCGCCGCATCGGCAATCCGTTCCGCTTGTGTTTCTGCTTTAGAACGGGCTATCAAGTTTACGATAACCTCAGAATCCATCGTCGTTTGAAAGATGGAACCATCGGCTTCGAGGCGTTTTCGAATAGATAAGGCATTCGTTAAGTTTCCATTGTGAGCCACCGCAATTTGACCGCCTTGGTAGTGAATAACCAAAGGCTGGATATTACGCGGATTATTGGACCCGGTCGTAGAGTACCGCACATGACCAGTCCCCATATAGCTTGGCAAAGATGGTAATTCTTTAATAGCTTCAGTCAACAAGCCCATGCCTTTTTTCAGTTCTACATCATGACCATCGGTAACAGCAATGCCCGCACTTTCTTGACCACGATGTTGGAGAGCAAATAGTCCCCAATATACATAGCGTGCTACATCAACGGTCCTATCATAGATGCCGAACACACCACACTCTTCGTGCCATTTATCAAAAACAGAATCGTAGTTCATCTTCCCCCCTATTAGGCACGCTCACCTGTAAGACGGAATAACATTTCCTTATATGCTTCTTCAATATTACCAAGATCTCGACGGAAACGGTCTTTGTCGAGTTTTTCACCAGTTGTAGCATCCCAGAAACGGCATGTATCAGGAGAAATTTCATCACCCAATAAAACTTCACCATTATGGGTACCAAATTCTACCTTGAAATCTACAAGGGTCACATTTTTAGTAGCCAAAAATTTCTTCAATATATCATTTACCTTTAAAGTAATTGTAGAAATTACATCAAGTTGTTCTTGAGTAGCCCAACCAAGTGCTGTAATTTGGGATTCATTGGCAAATGGATCGCCTAATTCATCATTTTTGTAGCAGAATTCAAGGATTGGATGTTTAAGTGGTGTACCTTCTTCAATGCCAAAGCGTTTAGCCATCGAACCTGCCGCAATATTACGAACAATAACTTCAAGAGGAACTATTTTCAATGCAAGTACTGTTTGGTTGCGATCATCTTCACGACGAACGAAATGAGTTGGTACGCCTTCTTTTTTCAACAATTCAAAGAAGAAAGAGGAAATTTTGTTATTCAATACGCCTTTACCAAGGATGGTGTCATGTTTTTCACCATTAAATGCAGTGGCATCATCTTTGTAATGAACGATGTACTCATCTTTGTTATCTGTTGCATATACTTGTTTTGCTTTGCCTTCGTACAATAATGTTAATTTTTCCAAATCGATGTTAGCCATGATCTTTCTCCTTTATCATAAATTAATGATACAAACTATGTAATAGATATCTAAATAAACTGTTTTTCTTAACCAATATTTAATCGCCGATGATTTATATGATTAAATATGAATAGCACCTTGTAATTCTGCATTGTCTGCTAAGACTTTTTCAGCCATATCTTTACGATATTCTTGATATTGTTCTTTCAGGTCTTTATTGAAAGCTGCCCCAATTTGTACTGCAAAGAGCGCTGCATTTTTAGCACCATCTACAGCCATAGTTGCTACAGGCATGCCAGATGGCATTTGTACAATAGCAAGTAGAGAATCAATACCTTTTAATGCGGTTGCATTAAGTGGGATGCCGATAACAGGTAGTGTAGTGAAGCTCGCCACCACACCAGGTAGGTGAGCCGCTGCGCCTGCACCAGCAATAAAAGCGATAGCCCCTTCATCTTCAAGTCGTGTAACAAAATTCTTTACAGCCTCTGGGGTACGATGAGCTGAGGCAATAACCATTTCATAGGAAATGTTAAATTCATCAAGTACGGCAGATGCTTTTTTCATTGTGTCCAGGTCAGACTTGCTGCCCATGATAATACCGACCTTCATAGATCCTCCTAATAAAAAAGCCCAGCCGAAACAGACTGGGACAAATGCGCACAAGTAGCCTCCGTAGACTTGCTTTGAATTTGTTGATTTGCATAGTTCACGGTGCTACCTCCTTCTTGTACTCAAATTGTAACACCTAACATTTACAAAATCAATACTATTTTCGAATATTTTTTTATTAAATATTTTTATTATTCGTTATATTCCGAACTATTATAAAAAGGTAGATTGCATCATATAAATTAAACTTAAATAAATCTGCAAAATAGAATACTGCCTTTGCAATCTTATAACAGCATAAATTTATTCTATCAATCATAATATTTGTATGGTTTTGCTTATCCATATAAAAAAGCGGATAACCCGGTTAAAAACAGGTTATCCGCTTTTCATAATTCCGAACATTAGACCACTTAACTTGTATCTATTATTGATTAGTGAGTACCACTTTCAAAGGCAGCTTTCAATTCACCTACAGATTCTGGAATATAATCTACGATAGAAGACATCAATGCATACATCAATGCCGGCTCGAACGCATCATCACCACACATATATACGCAATCCAAGTATAGGCTAGAATCTTGTTCATCAATATATAGTTTATAATTTTTATATGTCGCATTGTCACGATTAATTAATGCATTCAAAGCATTCATATTTTGTGCTGTTACCTTTTCAGGTCCTAACACTAAACGAACTACACTATAAATACTGTTATCGAGAATGACGAATAAAGGCATATCCCATAAAGGAGACTTGATATAAGAACGATATACTACTGTACCATCTTCATCATCAAAATCCTTCCGTTCAAAAGATATGATTTCTTCTTCTTTCAAGAACTTATCAAATAATAAGGATTTAGGATTCATAACAACCTCTATTAAGCTAAACCAGCTACTTTAAGAATATCTTTATGTACAGCATCTAAATGCGGTTGAATTACTTCGAGCAAAAGATTTACTACTACAGTAGGATCAAATTGTTCATTTAAACATGGCATAGACACATCCATATAAATATTATTGTCTTCAACGCTCACATAATATTTTGACACTTTATAATCTTGATTTAACGTGTTAAGCTCTTTCAACACGGCAGGAATCACTTTTTCATCAATAGATGTTGTTGTGATAGCAATGCGTGCATAAGTGAACGCAGAATCGTCTACAACGATGAACACAGGTAGACTATGCTCATGAACATCCAAACGACCATGATATACAACTGTATTAAGATCGTCTGTCATTTCTTCCTTAGTAAACCAAGTGTTGCCGCCTTTGTTAAGATCAGCAACGAGTAAGTCGAATTTTTCTGCTTTTTTATTCATAATTCCCTCAAACAATAATCAGACTAATTAGTCTTCGATAAACACACAACCATTATCTTTGAATTCTTTAATGCGAACTAAAGACTCTACACGATAGCCCGCATTTTCGAGGCGTTCACGACCAGGTTGGAAGGATTTCTCGATAGCAATCGCCATTCCTACCACTTCATCACCTGCGTCTTGAACCAATTTAGCAAGGCCCATAGCAGCCTCGCCAGATGCCAAGAAGTCATCAATAATCAACACTTTTTCACCAGCTGGCAAGAATTTTTTAGAAATAGTGATATCATAATTCTCTTCTTTTGTATAAGAGTACACAACACTATGATATACATCATCTACCATAAGGATGGATTTTTTCTTACGCGCAAATACCAATGGCACGTCCAGTTCAAGCGCGGCCATCAACGCCAACGCAATGCCAGATGCTTCGATGGTAACAATACGTTGTACACCTGCATCACGGTAACGATCCGCGATTTCTTTACCAATTGCCTTAAACAATTGTGGATCGATTTGATGGTTTAAGAAACCATCTACTTTTAGCACTCGATTATTGAGGACAATTCCCTCTTCACGAATGCGTTCTTTTAATAATTCCATGTGCTCATACCTCCGCATAACTATCTTTAAATTTTAACGTAAACAACCCCTTAGGGTCAACCTATATCTAGTAAAAGTCTTATAATATAATCCATAAATATCATTGCAAATAAGACTTAAATATTTTGTATATGAATTATATAACTCAACTGCTTTATAGGAATATAATATAGCACGGTAAAACTTACACTAATATATAAAAAGACACACTTTAAGAAAGTTTCCTAAAGTATGTCTTTAAACATGTCTTTTTCTTATAAAACTTTATCTCGAGTACTTTCACGATTAACTAGCAAGGACGTAAATCTTGCAGCCCCTTCAGATTGAGGAACCAAGCGAGAACGCACAAGCACAATGTCCCGTGTTGGTACTGGAATATCTGTATCGATACGCACAATCGTCCCTTCTTGCATTTTTTGTTGCACCACATGGTTAGGCAACATGGAAATACCCATATTAATTTCTACCAGGTCTAGTAATACATCGACGCTACCCAATTCAAAGCGAGGCTTACGACAAGCACCATGTGTTACATCGTCAAAGAATGTACGACTAGCAGAGCCTTTATGCAAGAGTAAAATAGGCTCGTTAAGAAGGCGCCCTTGATCAAAGAACCCTGCCCCTTTATAGTCAGGACCGCCAACAAAGACATCTTGAATTGTAGCTAGCGTAGTTACCTCTAACTGAGGATTATCTCTCAATCCCTCATAATCATTAACCACAGCTAATTGCGCCTCTTTATTGAGTACCAATTCTACACAATCAGGAGACGGACGATTGATAATATGTAAGCCAATTTCACTTTCTTGTAATTGCCATTTATGTAAATAAGGCAATAAGAAATGGCGACACAAAGTATCTGTGGCAGCCAAATTTAAACTTTCATAAGCTTGGCTAACACGTTCTTGTAATTGGGTAACACCATTATCAAGAATGGAGAAAGCTTTAGCTACCGTATCAAACAATTCTTTGCCTTCTGGCGTGAACCCTACAGATTTTGTAGTACGCACGAAGAGAGGCATATTAAGTTCCCCTTCTAATTGTTTAATACTCTGACTAATGGCGGATTGGGACACGCCTAATTCTTTTGCGGCACGTGAAAAGGATAAATATAAGCCTACCCCTAAAAAGGTTCTATATAAATCTGCAGATACTGCCATTTTATTCACCTCTGTTATATACTAATAGTAACGTCTTACTTTTAAATATACCTATCATTACTCTATTATAACTATAGACTCTCAATATATAATGAATATGTAGAAATCTTCA
>CAMUQE010000016.1 GCA_947096075.1 Veillonella parvula
CATGAATTAAGCATGAATAAGGTATGGCGGGAGTTGATAGTCTATCTTTCATACTTATAAGGTGGTTATTTATTTATAAGTTATACAATTTGTTAGATGAAAAATGTTTACAAAGTTGAGAAAAATTTAACACATAAGGGGAGATAATGAGTTAAATTTAATCCCTTATAAAATCAGGAATAAAGCGACTTTTAAGGGTTCTAAGAACAGGTTGATTAAACTTGTTGTATAAAAAGGGGTTGTGTATATCGTAAAACTTTGATATGCTAGGCGAGTAACTGACAATATAAATTTTTCTTAAACTGAGATAGGGGTACTTCTTCATGTAATTTTAGAGTACTTACTTGATCAGGCCGAGGTGAGAGACGGAACATAGAGAGAATGAAAATTTGTATTGTAATAATATGGATATTTTTTTATTTAGTGAGGGTGTAAGATGAGAGAAATGAAACATTCCAAAAAATTAGCGTTTGCTGTATTAGCTGCTGTCACTGCTGTTGGTGCAACTGTTAATACGGTAGACGCTGCTTCTGTTGTAATGGACAATTCTAATGTTGTTACAGGTACAAACAATGCAGTTGCGTATGGTAGTGGTAATACTGTAAAAGAATCTGCTGTGAACTTCCGCGATCGTGATTACGAGAATGAGTCAGATGATGCCACAAAGAAAACTGGTGACTGGAAAAGTAATTCTGTCGCTATTGGTGTTAATAATACTGCAGCTGGTACCTCTGCATTAGCAGTGGGTCATTCTTCTAAAGCGTTGATGAATGATACTATCGCTATTGGTCATTCTGCTGAAGCAGAACGTACATGGTCTACAGCTATTGGTACTCGTGCAAAGGCATCTGAAGTTCGTGCACAAGCTCTTGGCTATGAAGCGTTAGCATCTGGCTATAAATCTAATGCAATCGGTTCTGGTGCACAAGCAACTAATAATCACTCTGTTGCTATGGGCTCCTCTGCGCTTGCGTCTGGTGATCATGCTCAAGCATTTGGTGCTGGTGCACAAGCAACTAACGTGCGTGCTAATGCGTTTGGCTCTGATGCAAAGGCTACAGCGGACTACGCTATGGCAATTGGTGACCATGCAAATGCAACACATTTGAACTCTATCGCTTTAGGTCGAGGCTCCACTACAAGTGAAGCTACAGCTCAAAGCAGTGCAACCATCGCTCGTCATACTTTCGGTGGCTTTGCTGGCGTAGGTTCTGCAGCTAAAGGTTCCGTATCTGTAGGTCAAGTTGGTTCTGAACGTCAACTTAAAAATGTTGCTCCTGGTGAGCTTTCCGCTACTTCTACAGATGCTGTAAACGGTAGCCAATTGTATTCTGTAGCTAATGAATTACAAACACAAATCAACAACTCCACACCTGGTCAAATTAATAACAATATTAAGAACTTGACTAACCGTGTTGGTACTGTTGAAAGACGTGTTAACAAAGTAGGCGCAGGCTCTGCTGCATTAGCTGCATTGCATCCATTGGACTTCAACCCAGATGATAAATGGACTATCGCTGCTGGTTATGGTCACTACCACAATGCAAATGCTGCTGCATTGGGTGCGTACTACCGTCCTAATGAAGACACAATGTTCTCCGTTGGCGGTACTGTAGGTACTGGTGAAACTCAATTGAACGCAGGCGTATCTATTCGTCTTGGTAAACGTTCCCCAGAATCCCGTTCCCGCGTAGCTATGGGCCGTGAAATCGCTGAATTGAATGCACGTCTTCAAGATATGGAAAACAGATATAACAACTTGTTACAAATCTTGAACCCACTTGCAATCGATCCTAGCAAAACTGCTGAATTCCCAGACGTTCCTCAAAATCACTGGGCTTACCAATACATTAGCCAATTGGCTGGTAATGGTATCCTTGTTGGTTACCCTGATGGCACATTCAAAGGCGATGCAAAAATGACTCGCTACGAATTCGCAACTATGTTGTACCGTGCGCTTCAAAACGGTGCGCCTATTGATGAAAACATGAAACGTGCGTTGAATGAATTCGGTCCTGAATTACAAAACATTCGTCTTAACCACTTCCGTATTGATCGTATTTCTGGTGATGATAACGATCGTCACAAAACTGAACGTGTTCGCGTTAACAACGAACCTAAAAACGAACGTGACGTATACGGTTCCCGTATTTACAAATAATTTATATCTTAACTTCCCCCTCGAGCTTGTGAAAGCTCAAAACAGGATGTATCTTTTGATACATCCTGTTTTTTTGTCTAATATACTATGGTTTTATTTAATTAGATTTATTTTTATACAGATGTTTTTGCTTTTATCGCTTACAGTACTAGCCTTCTGCCAATATGTTAGATGTTTAAGTTTTTACTTATGGATTACAAGATTGCATGTGAAACTTTCGTTTTAGATATTAAAATTTCACGTAATATTTATGTAATTATATTGCAAATAAATACGTATTGATGTATAATTACTTTCACAAAGTGAATTAATATACTTAGTTTGTAAGTAAAAATATAGATATGAGGGAAAGACCATGAAAGAATTTAGACAATTAACAGTAGCAGACACAGTAGAATATCATAAGGTATTAATCGACGGTTATGCAGCTATAAAAGACTATCCTATTAGCTTCGACGCTATTGATTTTACGGAAGAGGAATCTAAGGAGTGGATTGAAAATTATCCTGTATACGGCTTGTATATTGATGGGCAATTAGTTAGTTCTATTACGTTTTGTATGCCTTGGGTGAAATACTCAACACCGGATAAATATCCGCATATTGCTCATTTTGTAACAGCACCAGCTTTCAAAGGCAAAGGGTATGCACGGGAAGTCTTGGGCTATGCAGAGGAGCTTTTAAAAGAACAGTTTAAAACACATATTGTTACATTAGGAACGGCTAAGGAACATCCTTGGTTGCCTAAAATGTATGAATCCTTTGGATTTACTGCGTATGATAAGGTTCATTTTAGAGGAAAACAACATACTACTATATTATTCAAAAAAGAGTTAAATTAACTGAATAAAAGTCTTGTAATCTATCTTAGTGATTTGCGGGTACGGTTGTTGATCGTTGTCATTCACTAAAAATTAGATACAAGGCTTTTTCTTATGCAAGATTATTACTATTTGTTATATAATATATACATATAATGCATCTTTGCAGTTATATGCGGTTATGGATAATTTAAAGAAAGGATGTGTCCATATGTTGATTTTATCAGGCATTTTAGTGATGGTCATCGGATTGATGCTACGCTTTAATGCTCTATTGGTGGTTATTGCGGCGGGCTTTGTAACGGGCCTTGCGGCAGGTCTTAGCATAAACGATATTGTTGGTGCCATTGGGGAGGCTTTTGTTAAGAATCGTTATATGTCCTTATTTGCCTTAGTCCTTCCCGTCATTGGTATTATGGAACGGCACGGTTTGCGTGAACGGGCAGAAATTTTGATTGGCAAGATTCACGCTGCAACGGCGGGGCGTATTTTTATGATTTACCTATTCGTTCGTCAAGTGACGGTAGCACTTGGCATCAGTATGTCTGGTCTAGTAGCCATGGTTCGTCCTTTGATTTCTCCAATGAGTGAAGCCGCTGTAGCACAAGGGCGACCTATATCTCAACGTACACTTGATAAAATCCGTGGTGTAGCAGCATCTACTGATAATCTTGGTAACTTTTTCGGTCAAAATCTGTTCTTAGCAGCAGGTGGGCTTTTATTGATCAAAGGCGTGATGGAGCAACTTGGATATACCGTTGAGCTTACAGATATGGTAATTTATGGATTGCCAACGGCCGTATGTGCCTATGTAGTTAGCGTTATTCGCTTCTTTGTTTTCGATAAAACGATTCAATCTAGCGTAGCTCAAGACGAGGCCGATATGAAAGCTGGTAAATTGGTGCCTAATGAGTTAAATATTCTTGTAACACCAGAAGAACTAGCGAAGGAGGGCAAATAATATGTTGGAATTATTATATAAAATGCAGCCCTTAGACTATGTATACCTTCTCATTGGTATCATCTTAGTTATCTTCTCTATACAATCCTTCCTTGATAAAGAGCATAAACATCGGATAGGTACTGGTTTGTTCTGGCTTCTATATGGGATTTCCTTTATCTTTGGGTCTTATTTGTCTAAAGAGATTAACGGATGGCTCGTAATTGCGATGGCTGCCATCGTGTTGTTCAAACAACTTGGCAAGGGAAATTACTTTGAATCTGCTGTGGACTTCAAAAAACTTGAAGCATTACGCATAGGCAATGTTATCTTTATTCCTGCATTGCTCGTTGGGATTATTACGTTTATCATTGGGTTTTTTACGAAACTCGGCGCCCTTGTAGGTCTTGCTATTGCCTCTATTATCGCCTTGTGCGTGGCTTTATATATTACAAAAGCAAAGGTAACACAAAGCTTCCATGAAGGTCGTCGCCTTCTCGATGCGATCGGCTGGACGGCTATCTTGTCCCAATTGTTAGCGGCTCTTGGTTACTTGTTTAACCTCGCAGGGGTAGGTAAGTTGATTTCTAGTATGGTGGCTAGCATAGTGCCAGCAGATAATGTGTTCCTCGTTGTTGTGGCGTACTGCATCGGTATGGCTTTCTTCACTATGATCATGGGGAATGCTTTTGCAGCCTTTGCAATGATTACAAGTGCTATTGGAGTGCCTATGCTCGTTGTAGGTCATGGTGCCAACCCTGCTATTATCGGGCCTATTGCTATGCTCGCTGGTTATTGCGGTACGTTGATGACCCCGATGGCGGCAAACTTCAATATCGTGCCTGTGGCGCTTCTTGAAATGAAGGATACGTACGGCGTTATTAAAGCGCAAATTCCTGTTGCTATTGTGATGCTGACATTGAACATTCTATTGATGTACTATTTCTTATAATGCATAGTAGGTGTTTACATAGTTTAAGAACAATGCATTCATAATATTGAGATAAGTGCGGTTTTGGAAATTATAAATATTGATAGTATTGCTATATGTAATACTATTTTGGTTAAACTATTTAAATTCACAGTATCAATTGATATTGTAATGAGGTAATATGATGAAAACGATTTTGATTACAGGTTTTGATCCTTTCGGTGGTGAAAGTATCAATCCTGCGTGGGAAGCTGTAAAAACGATGGAAGGGTATACAGATGGGGACTATACAGTAGTCACTCAGATGGTACCTACTGTGCGCTATAATTCTGTAAAAACAGCAATAGAGGCTGCAGAAAAATGTAATCCTGATTTTATTCTCTGTGTAGGTCAAGCTGGTGGTCGTCCAGACATTACGATTGAACGCGTAGCCATCAACTGCGATGATTTCCGCATCCCAGATAATGGAGGCAATCAACCGACAGATGAACCCGTTGTAGCTGATGGCCCTAGTGCTTACTTTGCCACACTACCTATTAAAGACATCGTTAATGCGTTGCATCAAGCAGGTATCCCTGCAAAAGTATCCAATACGGCGGGCACTTTTGTATGTAACCATATCATGTATGGCGTATCTCATTACGCAGCTCAAAAGAGTGGCATTAAGGTGGGGTTCATGCATATTCCGTACTTGCCATCCCAAGTGGTAAACAAACCAGATCAACCGAGCATGGCTGTTGAAACTGTACGTGCTACATTGGAAACCATCGTTCACGTATTAGCTTATGGTGAAAGCTACAAGGCACAAGATATTAACTATACAACACCTCACGAATAAAAATCTTACCAGTGTAAGTGTTTATTTAATACACATAATCTAAATAAAGCTCGAGTTATATCTAGAAACGATATAACTCGAGCTTTTTAGTTTTAATAATCATTATAAAATATAAATACCTACTATTGACATAGGTATTTATATAATGTAATATGGGTTTATAATCATATTGAAATAGTAGGGAATAATTGAGGAATATCACAGGAGCTTTCACCATAAAAAGTGGAATAAAGCTAATGGGGATGACCTCTATAAGGAGTATAGAATGAGTGAACACGTAGATGTAAGTAAAATCAAGGATCCTACCATTGCGGCAGCTCGAAAAGAGGTTGAGTTCCAACGCGCCATGAATCCTTGCCCCATCGATTTTTCTGAGTTTCAATCTAGTAACCCTCGTTCTCAAGGGGAGCAAAAGGAGTATGAAGGTAAAGATGCATCGAATTTTAACCGTCGTCAAAAATATTCTGATAGTGAAGAGCCTCAATTCACAACACCTTTTGGCAGTGAACCAGGATTTTTACCTGTAGAAAAAGATCGTTACCGCCTTGTATGGTCTAAGCATTGTCCTTGGGCCCATCGCATTGCTATCGCCATCGATTTGCTCGGTCTAGATAAGGTAATCTCTAAAGGTACAGTTGATCCATTGCGTCCAGCAGGTGTTATTGCAGATTGGTTCTTCACCCTTGATAAGGATGAGAAAGACCCTGTATTAGGCATTCACTCCTTAGGTGAAGCCTATCGCAAAGGTGATCCTAACTATGACGCACGTTCCACGGTACCAGCCATTGTAGATGTTACGACTGGTGCCGTAGTAAACAACGACTACCATGCGTTAACAACGGAATTAGCATTGGGCTTTAAAGATTTCATCTCTCCTGATGCACCAGATATTTATCCAGAGGAATTACGTGCCGATATCGATGCGTTGAACGTTATTATCTACGCTGATTTTAACTTAGCGGTAAACTTGGCAGCTCTCGTAACAAACCAAAAAGATTACGAATACTACTACGACCGTATCTTTGCTCGCTTGGACTGGCTCGAAGAACGCCTTAGCAAGCAACGTTATTTGATGGGTGATACGATTACCGATCCAGATATCCGTATTTTCCCAACATTGGCGCGCTTTGACCTCGTATTCTACCAAAAATACTTGGTAAATAAAAAACGTCTCGTAGACTATCCAAACCTATGGAACTATGCGAAGGACTTGTATTCCAATCCAGCATTCGGCGGTACAACAGACTTCGACTCTATGCGTAAACGTTTCTACTATGTAGACCATACACCATTTGAAGATCTACCACGCCTTGTTCCAAAAGGTCCAGACGACTCTATTTGGTTAGAGCCAAATGATCGGGCTGAAAAATTTGGTAAATAAAATCGGCAGTAAATTTATATGTTGTCTGAACTGTATTTAGTAAATCTTTTACTATGAAATCTGATACATTACTGACGAATCAATCGATATATATTTAATTATAGATAACTGAAAGGGAGACTTTATGGATTCTGTAACACAGACGATTGTGAACTACATAGAACAAACGGATGTGACGAACCGTGAAGACCTCCTGTCAGTGGCTCATATTGCCTTCCTAGATTATCTTGCATCCTTAGCACCAGCAGAGAGCGAACAAGCCGTTCAAGAGTTAGCTCGCTTTATAGGGGCTAAGTCATCTATAAGCTCGGATGTTAGCCGGGACATGAACTCCAGTGTTTTGAGTGGCAAGGTTATATCAGAGGGCAATACTGGCTTAGCAATAGAGAATGTATCTAAAGCTGATAAGGCTTTGTATTATGGCTTTGCTTCGCATTATCTTGATTTTGATGATGCGCAAGCGAATCTAGCTGGTCACTTCAGTACTGTTTTATATTCTGCTTTATTGGCAGTGCTTGAGCCGACGGATACATGGAACGAATTCCTTCGGGCCTATATCATTGGTGCCGAGCTAGAGGGGATTATTGGTTTCCTTATCAATCCTGAACATCGGACCCAAGGATGGCATTCTACGGGGACCGTTGGTGTTATTGGAGCGGCGGCCGCTATAGGCGCTTTGCGAGGCCTTCATGGTGAAAGTTTGGCTCAGCTCTTATCTCTGGCTGCCACACAATCGGCGGGCATGTTCTTTCAAAGTAGTACAGATGGTAAGCCTCTCCATGCGGGACTGGCAGCACGCAATGGCGTATGGGCTTACGAACTGTTACAACATACATCACTTCAAACTAGTACAAAACCTTTTGACCCTGAACGGGGGTGGTTTAAAACTATTGGTAATACTACCGTTACATCAGATGATATCAGTAGTCGATGGTTAGCACCAGGGCAACTTATTGATCCCGGTTTGTGGATGAAAGTCCACCCCTATTGCTCGGCAGCCATTTGTGGCGCTGAAGCAGCAGAAATCGTGGCACATAGACTATATACATCCTCTTCGTATGTATCTAAACATAACTACCTTTCACCAGATGCAGAGGAACAAGAACAATGTAGACTATGTGCCACCCCCGATTTCTCTCTTTGGGAGGATATAGATCGAGTTACTGTTCACTTCCCGCCTGGTGCTGATGCGGCGTTGCGTTATACAGCGCCAAGTACAGGTCGAGAAGGGCAGTTTTCCATAGAGTACATCGTGTACCAAGTCCTCGCTTATGGGGCTGTACAGGATGAGTTATTCAAGATAGATACTATAGACCAAGAAGTACGAGACTGTATGTCGCGAATAGATCGTGTCTATGACTTACTGAAGGTATCCCAAAGTGAACGGATTACAAAGGTAACCGTTACATTGAAAAATGGGGATACTTTCACAGAAACGGTGAACAATCCGAAAGGATCGCCGAAGAATCCTCTTGCTATGGAGGATATACGCATTAAACTAGGTCTCACCTTAGAGACAAAACAAATAGATAGAGTTATTGAGGCTTTTACCAATACAGATGAGGTGGAGCCGTTCCTACGCACCTTGCGAGGGGAAGGAGTTTTACATGTTTAACACTAAGAAATTAACGAAATTGTTCGCCATCGGCGCATTGGCACTAGGCGTGCTTGTTGTGGCTGGTTGCGGTGATGATACATCTAAAGAAACAAAGGTGAATCCAGATGCCAAAGTGGTTAACGTAGCTACACGCGGTACAGTTCGCCCGTATTCCTATACAGATGATAACGGCAACCTTACAGGTTTTGACGTAGAGTTGTTGAAAGAAATTGAGCGACGTAATCCAGACCTTCACTTCAACTTCAAGCCTATGGCCGTTGATGCTGCCTTCGTAGCGATGGATGCAGGTCAAGTGGATATGATTGCAAACCAAATGCGCCGAAATCCAACTCGTGAAGCAAAATACTACTACACAAACGAGGTTAATAACTACTCTACACGTAAATTAGTGGTGAAAAACGACCGCAATGATATTTCTAAATTAGATGATTTGAAAGGCAAAAAAATCGCCGTTACTACATCTTCTGAGTTCAACGAATTAGTAAAACAATTCAACGAAACAGCGAATCCGCAAATTGAAGTGATCTATACAGATAAAGCCGGTGCCGAAACATTGAATCTCGTTGCTACAGGCCGTGCCGATGCAGCCGGTGAGTACGAATACGTAATTAACTCTGCTATTAAGGACCGTGGCTTGCCACTTAAAGCCGTAGGCGATGTATTGGCAGTAGTACCAACATATTTCTTGTCTAAACGCACAGATGATATGAAACAAGTAAACGAAAAAATCGATAAAACGATGAAAGAAATGCGTGCTGATGGTACGTTGAAAAAACTTTCTGAACAATATCTTGGTGGGGATTACACATTCGATCCAACACAAAAATAACGAATAGGCCGCCTTGGCGGCCTTATTCTATTATGTCTAGAAGTGAGGTGCTACTGTGGGCAAGTATTTTGATGTGTCCTACATGATCCAAGCGTTTCCACAGCTCTTGAATTATGTTCACGTAACGGTGCTCATCACCGTTATTTCTGCAATCTTAGGTGTTATTTTGGGCTCTATCATAGCCATCATTCGCCTCAAGAAGGTACCAGTATTAAACCAATTTTTTATTGTCTTTATCTCCTTTATGCGGGGCACGCCGTTCTTGGTACAGCTCTTCCTCATTTACTTTGGGGTGCCAGAAATTATGTCTCATATGGGGCTTAACATGAGAAATGTGCCGGGTCTCGTATTCGTGTATGCCGTGTTTACATTGCATATTGCGGCGTATAGTGCAGAAATCATGCGCTCCAGTATTGATGCGGTTGCGCCTGGTGAGAAGGAAGCCGCTAAAAGCCTTGGTATGACCGAGGTCCAAAGCTATGTGCGCATCATCTTGCCACAGGCTTTCACCATGAGTATTCCGCCGTTGACGAACCTCGTTATCGGCATGTTGAAAGGAACGGCACTCATCTTTAACGTCGGCGTTGTCGATATGATGCGGAAGGCGGACCTCATGGGTGGCAATAGCCAGCGCTATCTTGAGTTATTCGTTGATGCGGCCATTATTTATGGCATTTTAATTATCATCGTGTCCCTCTTGGGCCGATTGCTTGAAAAACGTTTTACCGTTGCGGGCAAGGAAACGCAACGCATTTTGATCAGTGAGGAGTAGGGGCTTATGGGACATATAATTGATTCAACCTATATTTATGGCACCTTCTTTGCTGTCATTCCTTATGTGAAAGTAACCCTCATGATTACCTTCCTCAGCGTTGGTTTGGGTACAATCCTAGGGTTGTTAAGTTGCGTGC
The DNA here is from genome assembly GCA_947096075.1 of Veillonella parvula. Classification (GTDB taxonomy): domain Bacteria; phylum Bacillota; class Negativicutes; order Veillonellales; family Veillonellaceae; genus Veillonella; species Veillonella parvula_C. The sequence goes on from CAMUQE010000016.1 coordinate 10,430, forward strand.
TACAACAAAATAAAGTATCTGTGCTCAGTCAGCTCAGCTACTTGTACGTATTATTGTGCCGCAGTATTCCGAACATGGTTCTCTTATATCTCGTGTACTATGGCTTGCCAATTTTATTCCTCGCCTTAGAGGATCAAACGGGGGTGCATGTGCCTTTTGAGAAGGTACCAGCTACCTTTGTAGCCGTTGTAGGCTTAACATTGCATACAGGAGCCTATTTGAGTGAAATCTTCCGGGCTGCCTTACAATCTGTGCCAAAAGGCCAAATGGAAGCGGCTCAAGCTATCGGTATGACATGGTTCCAAGCGTTCCGTCGTATCGTGTTGCCACAAGCGACAGTCTTTGCATTGCCCCTATTTACTAACCAATTCCTTAATACCATGAAGAGTACGAGCATCGTATTCGTTATCACTGTTATTGAATTATTTGGCGCTGCAAAGTTATATACAGAGGAAAATTCACAGTATTTTGAGGCCTATATCGTGGTGGCCGGTCTATTCTGGGTGATGGGGATTGTCTTTGAGTTTATCTTCCATCGTTTAGAAATCTATGCAAGCAAGTATAAACGAGGTAATGCATTATGATAGATATTAAACAAGTTCATAAATCCTTCGGGAACCGTGAAATTTTAAAGGGCATCGACCTACATGTGCCAACAGGGTCTGTAACGGTTATCCTTGGCCCATCGGGCAGCGGTAAGACGACCTTCCTTAGAACATTGAACTTTCTTGAAAAGGCTGATGCTGGGACGATGCAGTTAAACGATATTTCTGTAGACTTACATAAAGCGTCTAATAAGGAAATTTTAAACGTACGCCGCAATACATCCATGGTGTTCCAGTCTTATAACTTGTTCTCTAACAAGACTGTTATTGAAAACATCATGGAAGGCCTTGTAACAGTTAAGAAGATGAAAAAATCTGAAGCCCGTGAAATTGCGCAACGCTTCCTCAAGGAAGTAGGCATGGAAGGCTATGACGATTACTATCCTGTACAACTTTCCGGTGGTCAACAACAACGTATCGGTATCGCCCGTGCCCTTGCGATGGACCCAGAGGTGATCCTCTTTGACGAACCTACATCAGCCCTTGATCCTGAGCTAGTAGGCGAAGTATTGGCCGTTATCCGCAAGATTGCTAAAGAGTTAGAGGTAACCATGATTATCGTAACGCACGAAATTGGCTTTGCTAAAGAAGTAGCAGACCAAGTAGTATTCATGGAAGGCGGCGTCATCGTAGAACAAGGTGATCCGAAAATTGTCCTTGAACATCCTAAAGAAGAACGAATACGTAAATTCTTGAGCCGTTACCTTACACTAGATAGCGACTTGCCTCTAGATAGTGCGGCGCTTTAAACGAGGTACATAATGAAAGAATTTAGACAATTAACTGTAGATGATGCGGCTGAGTATCATGAGGTGTTGATTGCAGGCTACGCAGAAAATAAGAACTACCCTATATCCTTTGATGCTATTAACTTTAGCCAAGAAGAGTCTCGCGCATGGATTTTAAAATATCCTGTGTATGGCCTCTACGTAGATGGCTCCTTGGTATGCTCTATTTCCTTCCGTATGCCTTGGATACCAAAGGCTACACCAGATGTATATCCGCACATTGCACACTTTGTAACGGCCCCTGAACATAAGGGAAAGGGATATGCTCGTGAAGTCCTCGCCGAAGCAGAAGACCTACTCCGTAATGTATATAAGACACCAGCCGTAACACTAGGCACCGCCGCAGAACACCCGTGGCTTGCCAAGATGTATAAAGGCTTTGGGTTTAAAGAATACAAACGAGTACAACTACCTGGGAAGGTACATACGACAATATTTTTTAAGAAAACGTTGTAATAAAATTCCCGAATTGTTTGGATTACAAATTTAGATAACTTAACTTGTTTTCTAAATCAGAAATATTTTTAGGGATGTACAATGCAAATAGTGACTAGTTAAGATAATCAACTAGTCGCTATTTTATTTTATCTCTAGTTACTATTTTATATGTAATCACTATTGGTAGTTTGTATGTAGTCATTATTTTATATTTTTATCTATTGAATGATGGTTTTAACTATTTATAGTTACTATTTTGTTAATACATATAATGTTATAATAAATGAAAATGCTACTATTTGTGGAGTGTGAATAGGATGTATGAAATCGTAAATGAACCAAATTTAATAATTGCCTTTGATATGGATACAGAGTTATCTCAATTTGGTGTGTTTGGCATATATATTAAACAGGGCTATAACATTTGTTCTGGATATATTGACCCTAGTGATTGGTCAGGAATTCGCGCTGGTTATAAAGAATTAGTTGACTTGTATGAAAACTGCAAAGGCAAAGCAACCTTTACATATATTCTGACGGGAGAAGGGGATACGCTAACATTCTCTTTAGACCAAAAGGGTGCTTTGATCATGGATGTTACTATCTGTACCACTTGTAATTACAAATGTAATATGACTATTGAAAGTTTAGATCAAACCTATTTGCCGAGGTTTATTGAGTTTTTCAAAGAATTTTTAGAACGAGAGCCCAAATAAAAAGAGTCGCATCTTTGTGATGCGACTCTTTTTTGTACCCAGTTTCTATATACAATTATTTTGTAACAACTTTAAGATCTACAGGGATTTTAGCTTCTACAGCTTCGCCTTTGATAACTTTTTGAGCTGTATCGATAGCGATTTTACCCATTTGGTCTGGTTGTTGCGCAATTGTTGCAGCCAATGTGCCGTCTTTAACAGCTTTGTCTGCGTCAGCAGTACCGTCGAAGCCTACGATGAAGATTGTTTTGCCTGCGGATTTAGCTGCTTGGATTGCGCCCAATGCCATTTCGTCGTTATGAGCGAAGATAGCTTGTACGTCTGGGTTAGCTTGCAAGATATTAGTTGCTACGTTCAAACCTTTTGTACGGTCGAAGTCAGCGCTTTGTTTTGCTACTACTGTTAAGTCTTTGTCAGCTACGTTGTGGAAACCTTGGCCGCGTTCACGAGTTGCGGAAGCACCAGGGATACCTTCAATTTCAGCTACTTTTGCAGCTTTGCCAACTTTATCAACGATAAGTTGAGCTGCCATTTCGCCGCCTTTTACGTTATCGGAAGCGATGTGAGCCACTACTTTGCCTTTATCAGCAGAGCGGTCAACAGTGATGACAGGAATGTTTTTAGCATTTGCTGCTTCTACGGAAGTAGAGATAGCTGCAGAGTCTACAGGGTTGATGATCAATACAGATACGCCGCTTTCAAGCAAGTCGGAAATGTCGTTTGCTTGTTTTGCAGGGTCGTTTTGAGCGTCAACGATTTTAACTTTAAGACCAAGCGCTTTAGCTTGAGCCTCAACGCCTTCTTTCATAGTTACGAAGAATGGGTTGTTCAATGTGGAAACAGAGAAGCCGATGGTGCCGGATTTTTTATCGCCGCCATTATCAGCGCTTTTACCACAGCCTGCTACAAGACCGATAACCATGATAGCCATCGCCAACAGTAACAATAGTTTTTTCATAGGAACCTCCTAAGCTTTCTTGCGGTCTGCAAGAACAGCCAGTAAAATAACAATACCTTTTACGACTTGTTGATAGAAACTGGAAACGTCGAGAATATTTAACCCGTTGTTAAGGGTACCGATAATTAGGGCACCAATTAATGTGCCAACGATATGACCACGACCACCAGCAAGGCTTGTACCGCCAAGAACTACGGCTGCGATAGCGTCAAGTTCGTAGCCTGCACCTGCTGTAGGTTGTGCAGAGTTAAGACGAGAAGTGATGATTGCACCAGCGATACCACAGAGCATACCAGTCAAGGCATACACGAAGATTTTAATGCGGTCAATCTTGATACCAGCAATGTAACTAACCTTTTCGCTACCACCTACGGCGTATGTTTTACGGCCTAAGGATGTGCGGCTCAATACGAACCAGAGGACGATGAAAGCTAGGAACATTGTGATCGCTGGAACTGGAAGGCCTGCAATATCCCCTTGGCCAAAGCCGTGGAATAGAGGGGCTTGTGTAAGGCCGGAGATTGGGTTACCGTCTGTGAATACTAACGTAGCACCACGGTAGATGGTCATGGTCGCCAAGGTAGCGATAAATGGAGCTACGCGGCCATAGGTGATAACGAGACCGTTAATACCGCCCAATACAAGGCCCGCACCTGCAGCTAATACGATAGCCAATACAGGGTCAGTACCAGTTACGATGAGGTTGGCCATCACTGCACTAGAGAGGGCAAGGATGGAACCTACGGATAAGTCGATACCGCCCGTTAAGATGACGAAGGTCATACCAAAGGCGATGATCGCATTGATGGATACTTGACGCAACAAGTTACGCAAGTTGGAGAATTCAAGGAAACTGTCGTTCATGACAGAGATAATGATAAATAATAGGATGAGGCCGATGAGAGGGCCTAATTTTTTTACATATTGTAGAGCTTTGCTGTCCATTATTGTCCTCCTGTGGCTAATGTCATAATCGATTCTGGGGTTGCTTCGCTGCGGTCCAAGATACCGGCTACGCGACCTTCATGAATGACCATAACACGGTCGCTCATGCCCAGCACTTCAGGTAACTCAGAGGACACCATGATAATGGACACACCATCGTTCGTTAATTCGTTCATTAAATCATAAATATCACGTTTCGCACCGATATCGATACCGCGTGTCGGTTCGTCCATGATGATAATGGATGGCTTTTTACCAACCCATTTTGCAATAACCACCTTTTGTTGGTTACCACCGGATAAGGACGATGCGGGCTCGTAAATAGATTGTGTTTTAACGCCTAGTTTTTTAGACAATTCGTCAGCAAAGGAATTGAGCTTGCCGCTATCAAGTACATGAGATGGACAAATCTCGCCAAGGTTCGGCAATGTAATATTGGAACCGATGGAGAAATCGAGAATCAAGCCTTCACTTTTTCTATTTTCTGTGATGAAAGCAATGCCAGCTTTGATGGCATCTTCTGGTTTTTTACAGTTGAGAACGGAGCCGTTAACTGTTACGGTACCGCCATTGTGTTTGTCTACACCAAAGATAGCACGCATGATTTCTGTACGACCTGCACCCATGAGGCCTGCTACGCCGAGGATTTCGCCTTTGCGCAAGGAGAAGGAGATGTCGTTGTCGAACCCTTCAGGTTTGAGGTTATCTACGCTCATGACCACTTCGCCCGGTGTTGTGGTACGAGCAGGGTAGAACTCGTCAATAGAACGGCCTACCATATGGCGCACTACTTGGTCTACAGAAATTTCAGCAGTTGGTTTTGTAATGATGGTGTGACCATCACGCATAACTGTGATTGTATCGCATTCGCTAAAAACCTCTTCCATACGGTGAGAGATATATACGATAGCTACGCCGCGGGCTTTCATTTTGCGCATCATTTTAAACAATGTCGCCGTTTCACGTTCTGTGAGGGCTGCTGTCGGCTCGTCCATGATGACTACCTTGGCATCTAACATCAAGATACGAAGAATTTCTGTCATCTGTTGGTGACCGACGGAGCAAAGGCCTGCTTCCGTTGTGAGTGGCAATTCGATGCCTAACTCGCGGCACGTATTTTGAGCTTCTTCGAGCATCGCCTTTTTATCGAGCATACCAAACTTGTTGCGCTTCGGTCTCATTAAATACAGATTTTCTAACAATGTTAGATTAGGCCAAATGTTGAGCTCTTGGTGAATAAAGGCAACACCGTTAAGCTCAGCCTCTCTCGGGTTCGGGAAGGTGCGCTCTACGCCGTCGATGGTGATTGTACCAGCGTCTGCCTTGTGAATGCCCGTAAGGATATTCATGAGGGTGGACTTGCCGGCCCCGTTTTCGCCCATCAAGGCGTGAACCTCGCCCTCCTTGAGGGTAATACTTACATCGCGCAGCACTTGGTTCGTACCAAAGGCCTTTGCAATGCCTGACATAACAATTTCCATAACTACTCCTATATGATTGGTGAAAGTATCTCTTTATATATGTAATAGATTAGATGGTTAGGTAATCTTTGAAAGCTAACCTGGTTAACTTATAGAAACGGATTTATAAGATCAGTTTCTTACGGTATAAACCGAGTTAGTCAATCTACTACTTTAGGGGCGATCGCTGAAAATACAATCGGCGCGCAAGATAATGTTCGCATACGGAGATGCTTCACCAGTTCGAATAATGCATTTGCATTGTTTAGTTGCTTCTTTGAAAGCATCGTGGCTCGTCTTAATCCATTCGTATTGATTGGATGGGAAGGTAGACTCCAAAAAGTCATAAGCTTCAGGATTATTTTCTTTAATTTCTTTTGCTACATGAATCGCTTCGGATTTCATATGCTTAGCGATGATGGAGACCACTTGTTCAAAGCTTGGTACCCCAAAATCTAAGGCTAAGTCGATTTTTTGAACCCCTTCAGGTACTGGCAAACCACAATCGGCGATACAAATCGTATCTGTGTGGCCGAGATCTGCAAGAACCTTAGCGATATGGCTATTTAAAATGCCGTGTCGTTGCATAGATAACTCCTTTTTCTATTCTAATGAATGAGGTTTTAACGCCTCATTCATTAATTCTCTCTGTTATATAGAGGGCAGATGTATTCGTTGCATGAGAATGTATAGCTTGTATTGAATAGACCTTTCAAAGCGACTTTGGCCCTGCGAAGGCAGACCTGGCCAGTGGAGCTTTTAAAGGTCTATTCAATATGCTAACTCTTTGACAAGAATGCAGCGACCTCGTCCTTTGTTGGCATGCCACCTTGGGCGCCTAAGCGTTGGATGGAGAGGGCCGCTGCTGCATTACCGTAGTGTAGCGCATCACCGAGGCTTTTACCATTAACGATAGCTGTTGCAAAGGCACCGTTGAAGGTGTCGCCTGCACCTGTCGTATCTACTGGTTTCACCTTGAAACCGGATACGGTGTGGATTTTACCGTTGTCAGCGTAGCCTACACCTTTACTGCCAAGGGTAACGATGATTTTATTTTCATTAGCTAACAATGTTTGTTCTGTAGACTGCTCAGGGTAGAGGGCAGATAATTCATGCTCGTTTGGCGTAATATAGGTTGCCAATTCTAACCATTCGGGATTGAGGTCCGCTGCTGGAGCAGGGTTTAAGAGGACTTTCACATCAGCCTCGTGGCAACGACGAACGATGTATTCGATTGTAGGAATAGGAATTTCGTTTTGCACCATTACGAGATCTGCTTGCTCAATAGCAGACCAAGCATTATCTACTACAGATTGATCTACCTTAGCATTAGCGCCAGGAATAACGATAATACTGTTGTCCCCTTCAGCCAATGTGATGTGTGCCGTACCTGTTGTAGTGTCTGGAACCGTAACGATGTAGTCTGTGTTGATATGATTTTCTTTTAGATTATCTAAAATCATTTGGCCGTACGCATCTACACCGATGCAACCTACCATAGTAACCTCTGCACCTAGACGAGCAGCGGCTACCGCTTGGTTTGCACCCTTGCCGCCATGAGCGATATGCAATTCGTTGCCCATGATTGTTTCCCCTGCTGTAGGGCGTTTGTCCGCGAGGACTACAATATCCATGTTGCAACTGCCTATAACAACAATGCGATTCATAATAACTCCTTAATAAGCCTTTGCTTTAAGTGGGATAAAAAACGGCTATCAATTATCTTTATACATAAAATCTATGTGATGCATACAATAAATTGCATATATAAATATAATTGATGGCCATAAAGGGCTTTAGTTTCACATACCTATAAGTGTATCTTAATCATTTATTAGTATAGCGTAAATACAGAAGTTTATCTATATAAATAACTATAAAATATAGGAATAAGAAAAGGTATATCCAAAATCTATGTTACATGAGTAAAAATGTACTCTCTTGCTTTTGGATATACCTTATATTAAAAAATTAATAGACTATACTATTTATATTTTTTCTAACATTTTGTCTATGCTATCAAAGGATTTCTCTAGAGATAGAGTACGCCCTTGGATAATATCATTTTGGCCTTCTACAATAGCAGATAATATATCTATCTTAGCTTGTAAAATGCTAGTTGTAGTATCATTAATATTTATTGTATCACTGTAGTTTTTACCTATATTCATAGTCTGTTAGGCCTTTGTTTTTAATATAGTTATATTAGTGAAAGCTTGGTTTGTCGTAGTGTGTACCTGGCTCACCTACGCCGATGCTTGTGCGGTGGAACGGAGTTTCATCCTCTGCATGTAAGATATCGAAGATAGCTTTTACAACGGCTTCGCGAGTCACTTGAGCGTCGTTGAATTGAGCCCCTTCAGGGATGAGCTCGTAATTTGTATTTTCTGGATCATTGTAAAGCCATGTGAGGCGCAAGATTGTGTAGTTTAAGTTGGACTCGCGCAATACATTGCGTGCTTGACGTTCGCCTTGTACATAGCTAATCGGTAAGTTGTCGAAGGTCCATTTTTCAAGTGCTGCAGGGAACTCACCAGAAAGGCCAGCCATGGAAAGGCCGATAACACGGCGTACATTTTTGCGGCTCAATGCTTTTACGATGGATGCCATATCACTGCCAGACTCCATAGAACCTACAAATACAACCTCCGCATTTGTTACAGCTTGTTCTAACTTAGCAGGGTTTTGAAAAGAACCTTCAATCACTGTAACACGTTCATGGTCGATAATCTCTGGAGGTATACGTGTTTTCAACTGACGACCATATAATGTAATGTGCATATCTGTATATGTTAATAATGTAGCAATTAACTTCTGTGCAATCTGGCCAGCGGCCCCTAAAATAGTAATATATTTGTACATATAGACCTCCTATGTCCCGGGCATAAGTATTTACATGCATTATATCACAACTATATGACAAGAAAGTGAGAATATACTTTGAATTATGATAGTAAAAGTTAGTTTGATGAGCCGTAAAATAAAAAGTAAATATGGTATAATACAAAACAAGAAGAGTCCGTTAGCGTTGTGGTATGCGTTAGGCTCATCTCCTAGAAAATTTGGGAAAATGAGAAATAGCCTAATGTCCCGTTTGGGGTGTTAGGTCATTCTTATTTTATAATAAGAACGACTAATGTTGTGAATGTAATCTTCATTATGTGAATTTAAATGGCAAAGGAAGATATACAATTATGGATATCCAAGATTATGAATGTATAATGGCTACGATAAAACTTATGGGTGCTTTAGAGACCGGACGTAAGTCTGGTGAAGAACAAGGATGGATTTCATCAGAGGAACTAAAGAGTGAATTGGGAATTGAAAAATGGTTTATAAAAACCACTTGATGTGAAAGTGTGGAAATGTTAGAATAAAACCAAGGTAAAGCTCCTGAGTATGGGAGCAAAAAAATAATTACAATAAATTTGGTTTATTAAAACCTAAATAAGGCGGTGGTAGAATATATTGCTATTTATTATTTATATACACAATTTGGTTTAAAGAAACCGTTTGACAGAATGATATAAAAATGGTA
>CAMUQE010000017.1 GCA_947096075.1 Veillonella parvula
GATTTAAAATTATGATATAATAATTTCCGTAAATAGTTGGAGGTGAGTATATGAATTTTGTGGGACGTGCTGAGATTATAGAGCGTATCCAGTCCCGAATTGCATTGGACCAAATGAGTTTATGTGTTGTATATGGTCCTCATCGCAGTGGTAAATCCTATGTGGCTTCGCAGCTTGTACGCCGTCATAAGGCGGTATACTTAGCGGGGCGCATGGCCAATGAATCCGTCCATGTGGCTGATATAAATAGAGATCTTGAGGCACGTTTTGTTCCTGCTGATGCTCAAGACAAGTTTGAGCCTGTAGAGACCTTGCATGAGGCCTTTGTAAGACTTTTTGAAAGTAGTGTGAAAACACCTCAAACTGTGGTGATTGATGATTATCCTGCCTTGGTAGAGGCTGTATCTCAGTTTCCCATTCACTTGCGCGATTTATTAGATACCTATAAAGATACGAGTCGTTTGAACATCATTTTGATGGCTAATGGCATGGAACAGCTCGATGGCCGCATCATTGGCAATCGCAGCCTTATCGGACCTTTCGTGTCCGAATATCTCGAGGTGAAACCATTTTCCTTGGTTGATATGAAATCCTTGGGCCTTCACTATGCAAAGGATGATTTGCGCACCGTCTTTGCTGTAACAGGTGGTTTGCCTGCCTATGTACAATACTTTGATAATGGTGAAAGCATCGATACGAATATTATTAATTTGTTCTTCTCAGTAACGGGAGCTCTCTTTGAAGAAACACAGTATATCTTGCATCGAGATATGAAAAATATAACGGGTGCCAATGCCATTTTAACGGGTCTTGCTAGCTTGGAAAGACCGTACTACGTGGAGCTTTTACAAGAAAGCCAAATTAAAAGTGGCACCTTTACATCCCGTTTGAACTATCTTATGTCGATGGGGCTCGTGGGTCGCATTCAGGCAAGTAACCGTGGGAACGCGAAGTACGCGGATTACCATTTCACGAATAGTATGTTCCATTTCTGGTACCGCTATGTATATAAATACTGGGGCGACATCGTGCGCGGTTATGGCGCTGATGTATATTATAATCATGTAAAACCGCAGCTCAATGACTTTGTTCAAGCCGCGTGTATTGCGATGTAATCAGACAATCTCAGATTGAATACTATTACCCAATGATAGTATATATTTCCTCTAAAAAATGACACCACATTACATATGTGGTGTCATTTTTAGTCATTATATATTTTCAGTAATTACCCTTTTGCTCGCATACGTATGTTGTACTTTGGATAGAAATTAAGGCTCAACTATAACAGAATATAGGGAAATTCCAAGGAATTGCCGATTTGTCAAAAAATTCTTTCCGCGGTATTGTGTACATAAGCGCTATGCCATGGCAGGAAAGGGGATTTATGTTATATACCAACGAAGAACCTTTAGTACAAAAAACATGTATTAAAACTGCAAACTTACAGTCTTATCAAGAGGCGGAAAACACAGTAGACAAAAAGGCATTACCTGCTGAGACATCGCCTCACAAGGCTCCAGAAACATTAAAACTACAGACCCTCGTCTGTGGTCATCAAGTCTTATCGTCCTTGTCGGACAAGAGTCTCGTGTCCATTTGTCAAAAGCCGAATATGCGGATTCAGACGGTAGGGTATCAACCGTGGTCCGTTGACGAGCTTCGTCATGATGCGGCACAAATCGAGCTCTGTCGCAGGTATCGACCGCTCATCTTGCACTATACGAATCGCATGGGAAACCGCGAGTTCCGCGAGGACGTAGAGAGCTATCTATGGGCGATCCTCATAGAATCAATTTATAGCTTTGATTTGGACGGGCCCGTACCATTCGCAGGCTTCGTAAAAGCTGGCATCATGTACGGTTATATGCGGTACTGGAAACGGGAGCGATTGCGTTATCGCCGTGAAATTCACATCCCAGATCGCACCACCGATGATGGAGAAGTCGCCTTTGGTATGGATATCTTCGCATCTGGCGAGAATGTGGCGGATATGGTGATGAGTGCCGACGAAGAGCATAGGATACGAGCTCGCCTAGTGTGGGCTTTAGGCAGACTGTCTCCTGATCAACGGGACCTACTGCGCCGTGTCTATGGTGAGTGTCAAAGCTTGGTATCGGTTAGTGAAGAGTTGAACTGCAGCCGCCAAGCCATCCAACGGCGTCACGAACGAGCCATTCGGAAGCTGCGCAGATATTTGAGTACGGACTTTGAAGACTTGCATATACATTAGTTATTATAATTTAATTTCTTATTTATATCCTATATATTGCATATTTCTTTTAATCTCGATTAACAAATATACATAAAATATGCAATTCTCAATTTAAATGAGAAAATAATGATACATCAGGGTATATATAACTTTTACAAGATCATAAAGTCTTTAATTATACGTAAATTTCTATAGTTTTGTATATATATTTACAAATTATACAGGCTGATATACAATAAGGTCAGTAGCAGATTAAAGCATGCTAATCTGCTTTCACAGAACACGTGTTCATTGTATTGTTGAAAGGAATGTTCCTGATCAGATTGGAGAGGATTCCATGGCAATAGATGATAAACTAACAAATTTGATGGCCGCTCGGCTATCTAAGGGAGAAGATTTGGATTTGATCTACACGAATCCAAAGAATCACATTGTTTGTTTTATTCCTACCTATCAACCTAGTGGTGGGGACAGTACGAAGTGTTATTTTGTGGATGGACGCGAAGAAATGGTCCATCTGCCGATGCGAACGATTACGCGAGAGCTGGCGATGCAGGAAGGGCTGAGACCCAATTACATCATGACCAGCGATGGTCGACGCAGCAGCTATACCGCGCCTAAAACCTATGGTCCGCATCTAACCTTTGCGCATATTAAATGTCGCCGCCCTATCGGCAAGGACGTGGTGTATGGCCTCTTTAACGTGGCTATACCCTATGAATATATCGTTACGGAAGGTCCGGAACCGGATACGAGCTATATTCATGTGGCGGACTTTGCACCGATTTTGGTGTACCAATCCCCGCGTCATGTCAAACATAAACTGAATGAAGCGATGCTAGAACACTGCAACTATGTTCGAAAAATGCTAGCCCGCATCAAACTCAGCCAAAACCCTCAAGTCGTGGCTGAACTATTTATCGCCTGGAGAGACCTAACGAGATAATTCGTTGGATGGTGAAAGTAGAAGTAGGAGGGTGGAGAGAAATCTGGGAAAGGAGGATAGGCGTATAAGAAAATAAACGAAACTGCTGGAGCAGATGAATTATTAAAAATAAGTTAAATATTGAACCTCAATAGAGCTACCTTATATAAGGTGGCTCTATTTTCATATGTTTTTCATTAATGCTAGTGATGTGCTATAATAGACCTAGATTTAATCTTTGGAAAACTAAATCTGCGCCGTTGTGATAGTGGCGCGGTTAAATGGTATTATTTTAGCTCGCTAAAGTGACTTTTAGGGTAGATTTACAATCTCCGCCGTTTTTTGCATTTTAGAACTAGTAAATATCTGTTGTTTCAAAGACAGGGTTAAATTAAATGATCCCCATTAGGGGACGGAAACCCCAATCATATTTGAAGGGTAATCGTGTTCAGCTTTGTTTTTAGTTAAATTAAATGATCCCCATTAGGGGACGGAAACGCATATACAGAAGATGTAGATTTTTGTGATTTGAATAATTGTTAAATTAAATGATCCCCATTAGGGGACGGAAACACCTAATAGGCTTTGACAAATGAATGTCCACATATCGATGTTGTCGTTAAATTAAATGATCCCCATTAGGGGACGGAAACCCCAATCTTGGAAGGTGCGGAGCGGCATTTCTAAATATTCAGGTTAAATTAAATGATCCCCATTAGGGGACGGAAACTGAATCGATTTATTAAATCCGTACGTACTTTACCAGTGAGTTAAATTAAATGATCCCCATTAGGGGACGGAAACTTATCTTCATATCTTATGCTATATAGATATGTTCCGATGATGTGTTAAATTAAATGATCCCCATTAGGGGACGGAAACGATTTTTCTCAATTCTGTTGTTTCTTGCTCTACTTTGTCAGGTTAAATTAAATGATCCCCATTAGGGGACGGAAACTTCAGATTTGATGGCATCTTTAATGTAACGATTCATAATTGGAGTTAAATTAAATGATCCCCATTAGGGGACGGAAACTCAAGTGTGTTTTTCGGTTTATATTTCATTCTACACTATCCTCAGTTAAATTAAATGATCCCCATTAGGGGACGGAAACTACATTCTTCAATTAATCTCATACGTTCATCATGTTTTAATGTTAAATTAAATGATCCCCATTAGGGGACGGAAACGCCATTTTTGGCGACTGTCTCCATATTCTTCCGCATTTTTTGCGAGTTAAATTAAATGATCCCCATTAGGGGACGGAAACCACATTTTGATTACATCACTGATATCGTACTTCATGTTATCTTGTTAAATTAAATGATCCCCATTAGGGGACGGAAACTTAAAAGAAAGTGAGATTGTATGAAGCTATCTAAAATCAAAAGTTAAATTAAATGATCCCCATTAGGGGACGGAAACAAGATAGCATCAAATCGTCGATAAGGCCTCTTACGCCATCTTGTTAAATTAAATGATCCCCATTAGGGGACGGAAACATTATTCATAAGATGAACACAATATAAATTAAGTAATGTCCTTGTTAAATTAAATGATCCCCATTAGGGGACGGAAACAATACTGTTGCCCTTTGCCTGTTACTTTAGGCGTTTTATTAAGGTTAAATTAAATGATCCCCATTAGGGGACGGAAACGCCAAATCTTTACACATTCTATACGGTGTAATATTTTGCTCCGTTAAATTAAATGATCCCCATTAGGGGACGGAAACTCTATAGCTTACGTTACGAGGATAATTTATATTTTCTTGACGAGTTAAATTAAATGATTCCCATTAGGGGACGGAAACAATAGCCTATTTTTACATCGCTTAATTTGCTTACTCCTTTGTGTTAAATTAAATGATCCCCATTAGGGGACGGAAACGCTCGATAATAAAATAAAACATTATTTTTCCTCCTTTTAAAATTGTTAAATTAAATGATCCCCATTAGGGGACGGAAACCAATATTAAATTTAGAAATACATTCTTCAATTAATCTCATACGTGTTAAATTAAATGATCCCCATTAGGGGACGGAAACAATAGCTTGCATATAGGTAGCCTCATCCGTTTTGATTTTCTGTTAAATTAAATGATCCCCATTAGGGGACGGAAACGCTCTCTTATAGTAAATTTGCTTGATGCTTGAATATCTCCAAATGTTAAATTAAATGATCCCCATTAGGGGACGGAAACTATGTTTACCCATTAGATACAAACCCATTAGTATAGCGTCTAAAGTTAAATTAAATGATCCCCATTAGGGGACGGAAACATTCAGTTTTCAAAGACCGAAGGCACTCAACCACTCGCCGGTTAAATTAAATGATCCCCTGATGGGGACGGAAACGATTTCATTTTCATTGTTGTAAAACCCATTCTAAATCTCCTCGTTAAATTAAATAATCCCCATTAGGGGACGGAAACCCATTTTTAGCAAGTAAAGCCATAAGCATTTTATTTTGCTCTTTTGTTAAATTAAATGATCCCCATTAGGGGACGGAATCTTTCGGATAGTGAAATTATATTGCATGGTTACACATCCTTGCGTTAAATTAAATAATCCTCTGATGGGGACGGAAACACACCGTCAGGAATTTCTAAGCTAAACGCAGTAGCTTGAGACTGGTTAAATTAAATAATCCCCAAAAGGGGACGGAAACTTTCTTCCTTTTAACGTCTTCAACCCGCCATGTATAAAAACAAGTTAAATTAAATGATCCCCATTAGGTGACGGAAACTTGTATTCTTTGCCTTCAACATCAGTCACATGCTTAGCCTTTAGTTAAATTAAATAATCCCCTGATGGGGACGGAAACGTTACCTACGATATTCAATTTTCAAAGACCGAAGCACCCAAACCGTTAAATTAAATGATCCCCTGATGGGGACGGAAACAATTCATCTTTAGCTACACGAATGTTTTGATTCAACTCGTCTTGGTTAAATTAAATGATTCCCTTTAGGGGACGGAAATACGCTCATTAGAGTATACAGGTAATACATTTCTACGAACATATTGTTAAATTAAATAATCCCCTAATGGGGACGGAAACACAGTCTTTTTTAGTTTCTCAACAATTTGTTGTCCATAGAGTTTGTTAAATCAAATAATCCTCATTAGGGGCCGGAAACTTGTCTGTAATAAGTTTGCCATCTGGCATTTGTAACATAATCTTGTTAAATTAAATAATTTCCATTAGGGGACGGAAGCATTATGTGTG
Organism: Veillonella parvula; assembly: GCA_947096075.1. Classification (GTDB taxonomy): domain Bacteria; phylum Bacillota; class Negativicutes; order Veillonellales; family Veillonellaceae; genus Veillonella; species Veillonella parvula_C. Next base: position 6,373 of record CAMUQE010000017.1, read on the forward strand.
ATATAATTACGTTAGGTTTGGTGCGTAATGTTAAATTAAATAATCCCCTGATGGGGACGAAAACCTGTATTTGTCTACAATCCCTACTAGCGCCTCGACTTCTTTCTTGTTAAATTAAATAATCCTCATTAGGGGACGGAAACTTATAATCAACAAAAGGCCGCTCGTTCTCGTGAACATTATAGCGTTAAATTAAATAATCCCCATTAGGGGACGGAAATACACAATTCGTTTAAATTCCCATAATCAATTTCTGTTTTTCCATGTTAAATTAAATGATCCCCATTAGGGGGCGAAATTCATCTCGAGTATATAGTTCGTTTTCTTCGTGTTAAATCAAATGATCCCTATAAAGGGACGGAAATACGTTACCATTCAACATGACATTAAACATCTTGAATCGTGCTAGTTAAATTATATAATCCCCATTAGGGGACGGAAACTGCAGTGTTTACTCATTACATATCACCGCATCAAGCAGTATTGATAAATTAAATGATTCGCTGATGGGGACGGAAATGTACATGATATGTACCTCCTTAAAAAATGTCTTATAAGAGAGTTAAATTAAATAATCCCCTGATGGGGACGGAAACTTCTTCCCCCCATAAGGATGGGCTACATAGATAAGCTTCTTGCTGTTAAATTAAATAATCCCCTTACGGGGCCGGTTCTTATCTCAAAAACTCATATAAGTACAAAAATATAGCCAGTATATTCTTATTTAGGAATATACTGGCTTTTTTGTATAATTCTGAGGGTTTTCTATTGGTTTTAATCAGAAATGAATATATAATGAAGACAATAGTTCTTTTATTTCTTAAGTAGAGTTTGGAGGCGATGTGATGGGTAAATGGGATGCACTGGTAAAGGGTGCATTGCTTCATGATATCGGCAAAGTTGTGTATCGAGCTAATCAGGGAACCGATGCACATTCTAAGCGCGGCGCTGCTTTTATTGAGCCCTATTTTTCCGATATGGGTTTAAAGCAAAGTATTACTCATTGTTTGAAGTATCATCATGGGAAAGAGCTTAGTGCGGCTCAACTAGAAAATGATGATTATGCATACATTGTGTATGAAGCGGATAATATTGCTGCTGCAGTAGATCGTCGAGATCTTGAGGAAGGTGAAAATACATCTACACAGAAGTTTGATAAAGAGTTACCGCTCCAATCAATCTTTCGTGTATTTGGGGGTAAAACTAGTACTCAACCCTTACAGTATTATTTACGTGGTATTGATGTGTCTGACCATTTTAATTATCCTGAAAGTGATAAAACGATACGTGCATCAAGTGATAAATATAAGACACTATATGATGTATTAGTACAGAACTTTCAGCAACAACCAATAGATAAGATGTCCGTTAATGAGTTGTTGAGAATTTATGAAGACACTGTGTCCTATATGCCATCTAGTACGGCAACAGATCAAGCTAATGATATCTCTTTGTATATGCATTCAAAGATAACAGCCGCAGTGGCACATAGTATGGTGCATTATTTTGAGGAACAAGGTATTACTGATTATAAAGAATACTGTTATCAGAATTCTAAAAAGTTCCGTGAAATGCCAGCGTTTCGATTAATATCTGGAGATATTTCTGGCATTCAGAATTTTATTTATACGATTCCGTCTAAAGGTGCATTGAAATCATTACGTGGTCGCTCATTCTATTTAGAAATTTTGATGGAACAAATTGTAGATGAGCTATTAGATGCATTGCAGTTAACTCGGGCAAACCTTATTTACAATGGTGGCGGTCATTTTTATGTATTGGTTCCTAATACAACAAAAACTTGTACTGCTATTGAATCTATGGAAAAATCCATTAACGAATGGTTCTTAACCGTATTTGGTACTAAATTGTATTTAGCACTTGGTTCCGCTACCGCAACAGCTGCCGAGTTAATTCAATCGCAACGTACATTATTCCGCAAGGTGAGCCAATCTGTTGGTGAGGCTAAGTCTAAACGATATTCTGAACAGCACCTAACAGATCTATTTAATCCAAATAGTACGTATAATATGGTTCTTCATGGTGAACGGGAATGTTCCATTTGCCACACTTCAACAGTAACACTGTCTCCTTATGGTATGGGTACAGATGCAGAGGCTTGTCCTATCTGTAATGGCTTGTACCGCCTAGGGGAACAGATTGTTGACAGTCGAGATACTGTCTTTGTATTAGCTCGTCCAAATAATAGTGATACTTGTGAAAGTATTCCAAAGGTTGAAGTATATGTTAACAACTGGAATGATGATGCGGACAATTTGAGACTCTATCTCTATGTAGTTCCTGAAGCATCATTACAAAAGTTTGAAGCTAATCATGAGATTCTAAGAATCTACTCTAAGAATACGGCCAAAACAGGACATAATGTATTCAATCGCATATGGTTAGCAGATTATGTAGCACGTAAGGACAATGGTCAAGTTTATGAGTTTGAAGAGCTAGCTACATCAAGTGGCTTAGGTGAGGACAAGGGAATTAAACGTCTTGGTGTATTACGAGCTGATGTGGATAACCTTGGGGCGGCATTTATTGGGGGTTTTATTTCTGAAGGATCAGATCGATTCAAATACGGCACCCTATCACGCTATGCTGATTTATCTCGTGATTTAGCTATGTTCTTTAAAGTTGCTGTTAATAAGATGGCTCAAGGTGATGTACAAGGTTTCGGCACATCTGTTATGCCATTTACTATTTGGGCTAATAAACAAGTTACAACTAGAAACATCCATGTTATCTATTCTGGTGGAGATGATGTATTCCTTGTTGGTGCATGGGATGAATTGTTGGAATTGGCAATTGATATTCGTGAGAAATTGGCAGAGGTTACAGATAATAAAATTACTATGTCTGCGGGCTTAGCATTATTCTCTCCATCCTATCCAATTAGTCAAATGGCAGCAATTACAGGCTTACTTGAAAGTGTTGCTAAAGATAATGATGGCAAAGATAGTATTGCTTTATTTGGATTTGAAACCAACTCAAACGGTGAAGAGCGTATATGCCGACATGTATATAAATGGGATGACCTCATTAATAATGTTATTGAAGATAAGCTTTATACACTGGATCAATTATTTGTTATTCCAGGCATTAATGAGGTACAAGACTCAAAAATGAAATTAGGTAAAGGCCTAATATATAAGTTGATGGAATTGTTACAAGGTATATTAAATGATAGAGCCTTAGGTAAACATATTAATGTGGCTCGTATACTCTATTTATTAGCTAGATTAGAACCTAAGAAAAATAATCCTACCTATGAATCATATAAAAACCTTGTTACAGCTATTCATAGATGGATTCAATCAGAAGAAGATTGCAAAGCTTTGCTAACCGCTTGCAACCTCATAGTTTACTATATGCGTGATACAAAGTGAGGAATAGTATATGACACAAGGTAAATTTAATTGGGATATAGATATTGTCACTAAGGCAGAAGAAACTATCGGTCGTTTAAGATATAATCCAAAATGCAGAAAAACAGATGAAGTATTTGACGTAAAGTATGCACAAGTACGTAAAATTTTATCTAGCGTAGTGGCCATTAAAAATAAATTGGGTGTAGAGCAACGTAAAAGCAAATCCTTTGATAAGCTACCTGAAAATATAGCGATGGAGGTTCGTTTTTTAAAAACTACATTCTTATATCAAGCTGGTCGAGATAAAGATAATAAATATCCAGTAAAAAACTTTATTGAAGATAGTCAATTGGTAGAGATGGTTGAATGCATTGGTACTGATGTTAATAAATTTGAAATGTTCTGTAAATATGTAGAAGCATTAGTAGCTTTTTATAAATATAGAGCGGTCAGTGTTATAGCTGCGTCTAATGAAGCGTGGAACAAAAATAAACAGTATAGTAATCAAAATTACAATCAAGCAAATGGAAACCGTCGATAGGAGGGGCACAAGATGGAGAACAATGATAAATTAAAATCCTTACGTGGTAAATTACTAATTACAGGTACTATTAAACTAGAAACTGGTATGCATATTGGTGCTAGTAATGACTTTGCTCCTATTGGATCCGTTGATACACCATTCATTCGTGATGTAGTTTCTCAAGAGCCTATTATTCCTGGTAGTTCCATTAAAGGAAAATTACGTACTTTACTAGCCAAAAGCCATTGTGATGATTATATAATGAATGAGATTAAGGCTGATAAAGAGGAAATCAAACGTTTATTTGGCTCTGTAAATCCTGTAAAACCAGCTCGTTTACAGTTTTATGATTTATTTATCACAGATGAAACTCGTCAATTGTTTGCTAATATAGAGACTGATACGTATATGGGTGAAATCAAGTTTGAAAACACTATTAATCGTGTTGATGGTAGTGCTAATCCTCGTCAAATTGAACGTGTTCCAGCAGGTACAGTATTTACACTTAAAGTAGCCTATAATATTGAAAGTGAAGCTGAAGTGGCTGAGGATATGAATATATTAAAAGATGGTCTTGATTTATTAGGTATAGATTATCTTGGAGGTCATGGCTCTCGCGGCTATGGTCGTGTGAGCATTTCTATTGATGAGGTAAAGTCAGTAGGTAATAGTGCAATTAATACGCAGGATTTATTAGATATATTAAGAAAGTAGGTTGTTACTATGAACTACTATCTATATCCACTGCGTTTCCTTACACCGGTGCACTTTGGAGATACCTCAGAAGGCGGTAGTTTAGAAACTATTTCCTTTACACTTGGCTCTGATGCATTATTTGGTGCATGCTGTCATGAAATCAGTTATGATACAGGTTTATTACAATCTTTTATCGACTCCGTAAAAGAACAGCATATTGCATTATCTAGTTTATTTCCATACTGTATAGACGACGGTGAGTATCAATTATATGTACCTTCACCTATTATGCAAATCGATTCAAAAGAGATGCCGATTACAAGTTTTGCAGAGACAAAACGTGTAGCGACAGAGCAAAAGAAGATTAAGAAGATTGAGTATATCCGAGCATCACAGCTACAAAATTTTAGTCAATATATAGAATCAGATACCTCACAAAAACATATGCCTATCTTTGGAGCTAAGCAAGCCATGACACAAGTAAATATGCGTGGTGAAAAAAGTAGACCATATTATGTGGGGAGCTATCAATTTATGTCAAACACAGGACTATATATTATAGTTGGGTTTATTGATGATGATAGTCGTGAGTTATTTGAGGTAATTCTTGAGCTACTAGGCCTGTCTGGTATCGGTGGCAAGCGCAGCGGTGGTTATGGGAAATTTGAGTTAGCTGATGATCCCATTCAGTTGGAATCTGAAGGTATTTATAAAGATGACTCTGCTTTATATGCATTGCTTCATAATAAGCACGGAAAGATGATGTGTATTAGTACTTGTGTTCCGACTAGTGAGGAAGTTGCTACTTTAAAACAAGGTTCCTATAAATTACAAAAGCGTGGTGGCTTTGTAGTTTCTACTGGTAGTGAGATTCAAGTAAAACGTAATTCTTATTATGTTATTAAAGAAGGCTCTGTTTGTCCAAAAGCATTGGTCGGACAAATGCTTACTATTACGGGGGATAGTTTACCGCATCCTGTATATCGTAATGGTATGGGCTTATGGATTGGGGTGGATTATGAGTAATCGTATTGATCATACACAATTATCACTCACTATTGTGAGCCCTACCAATATTGGTGGCCCTGAGACGCTAACAACTAAAGACTATATGTACAATTACGATGCCGGTGAAGTATATCTCCTTAATAACTATGAATGGTTTCGCTTTTTAGCTTGTCATAATAAATTAGCAGAGTTTGAAATATATATGCAGAATGAGATGGTAAGACCAAATGGTCGAACTATGTATGATTGGGCTAAAAATGCTATTGGCGCATCTCAGCTAACAAAAGATGTATTAGGCCCTGCTATTGGATCAATTATGAAATCATCGATATATAATGAAGGCCGTAAAAATTCATTAAATGATATTACACCTCAGATTCGTGGGGCAAATGGAGAAGTTTATATTCCTGGTAGCTCTATTAAAGGTGTTATTGATAGTGCTATTATTTCACATATGCTTCGTAATAATAAAGCATTTAGGAGTAATGTACAAAGAGAGTTAAGAAAAGTTTTAGATGTATATAAAAGAAAGAATGCTAGAAGCCTTTTTAAAGATATATTTAAGATGGTTAATCAAGCTATTATTAAGCATATTCATGTCCTTACAAACAATGAAGGAAAACCATTAAAAGGTATTTTGGCTAGCGCTTTCCGAGGTATTTCTGTTTCTGATGCTATGCCTATGAGTGTCATTCAAACAGAGGTATTAAAGAAAGAGGATTCTTGTCTTGATGAAGATGGGACTCACGCTATTTCGGTGCATCGTGAGTGTATTTTACCAAATCAGAAGTTCTCCTTTACAGTAACCCTTGATACAGCTATGACTAAAGAAATAGGGATTACTAGTATCGATCAAGTGTTAACGATTTTACAGGAAGACTTTGATGCTACTCATAAGTTATTAGCCTCTAAATTTAAGAAGGTTAATCCGACTGTCTTTAAAGCACTAGACTCAGCTAATGCTTATATTGGGAGTAATACAGGGTTTATTCAAAAGACTATTATTATGGCTGCTTTTACAGATGACGAAAAAACAGGAATTGATATTATTAGAGCTATTTTAGATGTAAATTTTCAAAAGGCTAAACATGATACTAAGGATAAATTATTGGCACCACGAGCGATTAAATTAGTAAAGTGGAATGGCAATTATTATGAGATGGGGGGCATTCATATTGGCAGATAATGTTGAAATTATGGCCATTGAGTTAGCAATAACAGCAGATCCATCGATTAAAATTGTACAGTCCATAGGTAGTGTGCTACATGGCGTCTTAATGGAGTTAGTAGGGACAGAATACGCAGGTCAGTTGCATGAAACGGGCCTGCGCCCTTATAGCCAATATATCTATTTTAATAAAGAAAAAGGTCAATATATTTGGCGCCTTTCCGCTGTAACAGCAGAGGCTGTTGAGCGTATATTACGACCAGCACTAGATATGCCTGAAAAGATTTTTTTGAAACAAAAACGAGGGCATATTTACATTCAAGATAGAACCATTTTAGAGGAAACCTCCTATGAAGCATTAATGGCTAAGTTTTGGAGTGGTGAAGCAGAATATACACAAGCGAAATTGAGGTGCGTGACCACAACAAGCTTTAAGGTAGACCAACAATATACAATATTCCCTGAAGCATTTCGTATCTATCGCTATTTGTTGCGCCAATGGAACCAGTTCACTACATTTGAAATGATGGATTCCGATGATTTATTAGCTGCGCTTGAATCGGCAGCTTTCATTCGCGACTATAATTTGCGTATGGGTATGTATGGTTTAGAAGGGGTTAAAATCCGTGGTTTCCGTGGAGAGATTGTTATGCAATTTAAGCGAAATTTAGTGATGCAACGCATCTTATCTCTATTGACCTACTATAGCCAATTCACAGGGCTCGGAATTAAGACCGCATTAGGTATGGGTGGCGTACAAAGTGAGGTAGTACAATGAGAATTCTTTATACCCCAGTAGGGGATACAGATCCTATTCGTGGATGCTATGATGGAGGGATGCTTCATATCGTAAGGCATTATAACCCAGATATGGCGATTCTAGTATTGAGTAAGGAAATGGAGCAAAAGGAAGCCTCTGATAGTCGTTTTTCTAAGGCTTTAAAGCATGTGAAACCCGATTTACATATTAAGCTCGTACGTACTGGTCTTAAAGATGTGCATCATATTGATGCTTTACAACCATTTATTAACCATTTCTATGAGATGCTTTCCGAATATCCAGATGCAGAGATACTTATTAATTTAAGTTCTGGAACACCTCAAATGAAGATGATTATGTCCTATCTTAGTGTTGAACATGATGCGGTACTTGGTATTCAAGTTGATACCCCTCAACGTCGCTCCAATCGCTCAGAGCCTGCAGTTAATGATGACGAAGATATTGAAATTGTTATTGAAAATAACTTTGACGATCAAGAAGATGCAGAAAATCGATGTCATGAACCTCAAATGGGATATATTAAGCGTAACAATCTTAAACAATCTCTTCATACTCTTATTAATAGCTATAAATACAAAGAGGCTATAAGTCTTTACGAGCGTTATAAAAAAACATTTACCGATGAATTAGATAACGATATTTTACCATTACTTGAACATGGAAAATTGCGATTAGAGCTAGAATATAAAGCAGCTTTAGAGAAAGTCAATAGGATAGGTGATTTATCATTAACATCTATATTTACCGATTGGAAACGGATAAAATTACATGAGTTTTTAATGCTTATGGAAGTTCGTTTAAAACAAGGACAAATTGAAGATTTTATTTTAAAGATTACTCCTTTTATGTATGAGTTAATGCGATATTATTTTTCTATGGTATATCATGTGAATTGGGATGAATTTGAGAAATGGACATCTGTAGGCCCTCGCACTAATATGGAAAGCTTTAAGGAAAAACACCCGCAGCTTTATTTTTCGTGGTATGCACATACTAAAACACCACAATTTAATGAGATTCAGCTCTCTTTAAACCATATGTTACATATGTTAGAGGATCAGCCAAATGTCAATTCTTTATTGCTGAAGCAACTAAAGGATATTCGTAATATTGAAAGAAAAATACGTAATAAAATTGCTCATGAAGTTGTTGTGTTGACAGAAGTAGAAATTTGTAAGTCTGTTAGTATTAAGTCTTTGCAGTCTTTTTTAGAGTTAATTCAAGCTGTATTTTCAACTATAATGAAACCATCAAAACAAAATAAACTAATTTACGATACCATCAATACATATGTGTTAGAACAAATTCAATAGTGTGAAAATTCATTAAACTGAATAATTTTATAGATTATCATCTTTAGACCTAAATTGATTCCTTAGCATATTCATTTGTATAAAAGGAGGCGACTGTATGTCATCCTTATATGTTACAGAAGCAGGATCGTTTATCAAGCGTGACGGTGGTCATGTTGTAGTTGGTCGTAATAATGAGGTATTGTTCGAGGTTCCTTTAGAGCGAATTGAAGATATTACTGTCTTTGACTCAGTTTCTATAACAAGCTCATTGGTAACTGATTTTATTGAACGTGGTGTACCTATTACATGGCTATCTGGGTATGGCAAGTATTTTGGTACTATAATCAATACTAATACTATTGACATTAACAAACATAAGAAGCAATTTGATTTGTTAGATGATAATGCATTTAGAATGGCTATGTCACGTAAAATTATTCGGGCAAAGGTGCGTAATCAGCTGACGATTCTTCGCCGCTACGCACGAAATCTAGAAGAGGATATCAATATAGATGTGCAAATTGCGAATATTAAATCTGTACGTAGCCATATTGGTGAATGTATGCGTGTATCTGAACTCATGGGCTATGAAGGACTGATAAGTCGTCTTTATTTTGAAGCACTAGGTAAAATTGTGCCATCTGCCTTTTCTTTTACAAAACGTACAAAACAACCGCCTCGAGATCCTTTTAATGCTATGCTCGGATTAGGTTACAGCATGCTGTTTAATGAAATCTTGGCTGGTGTTATTAATGCAGGTCTTCATCCATTTGTAGGAGTTATGCATAGCCTAGCTAAAGGTCATCCAGCCCTCGCATCTGACTTAATTGAAGAATGGCGGGCGCCAATTATAGATTCTATGGTGCTATCTATGGTGAGCCGTAATATGGTAGATTTATCCGAATTTGATAATTCTGATAAAGGTTGCTACCTGACAGCAGAGGGGCGTAAGGCATTTTTAATGGCTTATAATAAGAAAATTCGTTCTGAAAATCAATATATTGATGATTGTAAAAGCTATCGTGAATCTATCTATAAACAGTGTAAGCAATTTGCTAGTGCAATTATACACGAAGATGTAGATTTGTATACGCCATTGGAGATTCACTGATATGAAAAAGTTTATCGTCCTAGTTATCTATGATGTGGTGGATAACAAAACGCGTAATCGTCTTGTTAAATGTTTAGAACGTTATGGCGTTCGTGTCCAAAAGTCTGCATTTGAAGCATTGCTTAATAGGAAGCAATATGATGCTATGATGCGGCGAGCTAGTAAGATGATTAATCCTATAGAGGACTCCTTACGAGTCTATGTCCTTGATGACATTATAAATATCTATACTTGGGGAATTGGAGAACGTAAGGAACAAGACTGCATCGTACTTTAGATATAAATAGTTACTCTCGATTAATACTGTTACTATGTAGAGGTGTAATTAACAATAATAGAATCATTAATATTAGTAAAAGTATTTCAGGGTTTGATGTTTTGCATTGATGATTCTATTATTGTAGTATCTATTTCCCTATATGATATAATGGGTCTAGAATTTAATTCCTGAGAAATTAAATCTGCGCCGTTGTTATAGTGGTGCGGTTTAACGGTGTTATTTTAGTATGCTAAAGTGCCTTTTAGGATCAATTTGTAATCTCCGCCGTTTTTTGTATTTTGGAACCAGTAAATACCTGCTGTTTCAAAGACAGAGTTAAATTAAATAATCCCCTGATGGGGACGGAAACTCTAACATGCCAACACGTGGCTTTTTGAATTCGGCTGCAACAGTTAAATTAAATAATCCCCTGATGGGGACGGAAACAAACGACTAAAGAAGAATATAAAAGTATTCTGAGAAATAACTGCAGTTAAATTAAATAATCCCCTGATGGGGACGGAAACCTAATAACTCCATATTGTACCTCTGCAAAACACTAATAAGTTAAATTAAATAATCCCCTGATGGGGACGGAAACTTTAGAGATTGTACTCTCTTTTACTACACTTTCATAACCGAAAGTTAAATTAAATAATCCCCTGATGGGGACGGAAACGAAGCGTACCATGACAGCTTGAAGAAAAAGAGTAATAAACCAGGTTAAATTAAATAATCCCCTGATGGGGACGGAAACTAGTAAACAATGATGGCAATGGTGAGCCGCCTATTGGTGTTAAATTAAATAATCCCCTGATGGGGACGGAAACTTATTTTGTAGAATTACTGGATCAATCGGTAAAGAAGCATAATGTTAAATTAAATAATCCCCATTAGGGGACGGGAACTTATCGGCTTTAATTTCCACTTTTGTAAAGTCCGCTGGAATTACGTTAAATTAAATAGTCCCCATTAGGGGACGGAAACAGTTTTTCACGATACAAAATCAATGCATATTCTGTAGCACCTAGTTAAATTAAATAATCCCCATTAGGGGACGGAAACTAGGGTTGAAATTGTATTTAATTATAAAAACGAATTGCCAGAAGTTAAATTAAATAATCTCCTTTAGGGGACGGAAACTCTTTAGACTTAGTGATTGGAATCTTAGGACGGTCTGTTTCGTTAAACTAAATAATCCCCTGATGGGGACGGAAACTCATATTCCTTAGCCTCACGTTTGGTCTTAAAGCCTTGTGTTAAATTAAATAATCCTCATTAGGGGACGGAAACGAATTGGCTTGTAGCATTTTATTAGTGATGATGTTATTGTCAAAGTTAAATTAAATAATCTCCTTTAGGGGGCTGAAGCTACTTTCCAGTACGTGTTATATATTAAAATTTGCTAGTGAATGATTAAATTAAATAATCCCCAATGGGGTCAGAAAAGCACTATCTTATTATTTGTAGATAGTGCTTTTTCTCATTTTATATAAATATTAATTTTTTACGGTTGCCATTTAGAGTACCCAAATCCCATCATAATAATGCTCACCACGAGCATGCCGTTACCAAGGGTAATGGTGCTTTCATTAGTGGCTAGACAGGTGATAAAGGATCCGATGCCCATAATGATTGTGCCTAATATAGCAGATAGTTTATGAATTGCCATGATAATCACCCTTTGCTTTCACTAACAACATTAGGTTTAACAATATACGTAATGACTGCGTACAGTAGGGCACCGATTACAATCCCGTTCAGCGAAGCTAGTCCGAATGGTATGAATTTAACACAGACCAATGCGATGGCCCATGTGATCCATGGAACTAGATTCCATTTTTTGAAAGTCGCTTTGTTGTAATCGATATATTTTCCGCGATGAACTAGGTAAAAGTCTGCTAAGATAATACCGCATAGTGGCGGAACGATGATGCCTAGTGTACTTAAGAATATAAAGAGAGAGTCGATTTTATATGGTTGTGTCATTGTTGCTAATGCAGAGATAGCAATGAGCACGGCTAGCATAATATTTCTGTTTAGTTTGAAAGAATTTGCTAGGTTCAATGATGTGGAATACAGGTTCGCACCATTTGTTGTAAAAATGTTTGTAGTCAACAATAGTAAACTTGGGAACACAAGGCCAAAGCTTAGTAGTACGTTGATTAAGTCACCATCATTCATAGCAACGCCTGCGATAGCACCGCAGCTGATCATCAACGTATTGCCGCCTAATAGACCGATTGTGCTAGCTGTAATAACATCTTTCTTACTTTTACCATAGCGCATAATATCGGCGATACATGTAGCAGTGGATAGAATCCATGTACCGATAACGATGGTAATGCCTGAAAGTAAATCGATAGGTTGCAATGGCACATAGTTAAATAGTTCTTGCCAGCCACCGATTGTTTGAACCGAGCGAGCCGCTGTTCCTAGGGAGAGGAATACGATAGACGGAATCGCAATATAGCCGAATACGGCAAGTGATTTAATACCGAGAACTGCAAAGATACCCATGATAACGGCGCTGAGCATCATCGCAATAATTTCGCCTGTGTAGGAAAGGTTAAAAACTTGAGCAATAAAATGTCCATATAAAGCCGCTTGAATCGTGTACCAACCTAGATTGACGATAGGTACGAAGAGAGAGGCAATTCTAGATCCTTCCTGACCGAAGCTGTATCTCGTCAAAAGGGCAAAGGTAAGGCCTGTTTTATAGGCGATTACACTCACTAGCCCTGCGATGATACATAAGAAAATGTTGCCTAGAATCATGGCCAATAGTAATTCGTTGAAAGTTAGCCCTGCCGCTAATCCACCACCAGCCATCATACTAGTTACAAGAAAAACGAATCCAGTCCAAACAATGGTGAGAGAAAAGCAGGATTTCCTTGCTCCTAACGGGACAGGCTCCCTAGAATACTCATTATCTGTGTTCGTATCAACTGGTTCAACAAATTCTAATTTCTCCTTACTCATACATCTATACTCCTTTACGTAATAAAAAAGCTACCATGATGCGTTTTAAGATTTATATAAGCATGGTAGTAAAGACCTATTATGTAGTGTAAATATAGTGGATTTTTCTAATAAAGGATACATATTTAATTTGTTATAAACTAATGGTATTTGTCTTCATTAAAACATACGTAGAATGAATATTCAATATGTATACTATGCATATTAAGCAATGTTGAGAATG
>CAMUQE010000018.1 GCA_947096075.1 Veillonella parvula
TATTGAGGGAGCAAATTGATAAATATAGATTTGCAGTAGCAAAGATAGTATTTTTATTAGTTGAAGATAGATTTAACTTAATAAACGATATAGTGAATAGTAACTTAATGTTAGTTTATGATATAGAAGACGATCAGTATGTATATATTTCTGTTTTGAGTCAACCGACAACTAATCGTTATATTAAAGAGCCTATTCATGTGTATTATCAGAAGGCAAGATATCGTAGATATCAATCTATAACGAATACAAATACAAATACAAATAAAAGTAGTAATGTAAAAGTTAATAAACTATCCGATAGCTTTGTTAAATTATTTAACGAAGCTATTAGAATAGCATTTAAGGATATTGATCGTCTCTATAAACTGTTTGCTGATCATAACAAGTTTAATAATAAAATTTATGATATTATTAATTTTTATTTTGAGTATGCAGAAAAGAAAATTTGTAATGATTTAAAGGGGAAAAATTTATATAAATACTTTTCTAAAGAAAAGGTAAGTCGCAATCTATATCAAGTTAACGATGGGAATTTGTCTTTTTCTCCACCTAGAAGCTTTAATGACCCCTTTGATTCTAACTGTTTGTTATCTAATAATGATGATATGAGTGAGCGCTTTAGAATTCTTTGCCTTACACATAAATATAATAATATTTTAATGTGGTCGTATTATTCTCAAAATCATCGGGGATACTGCTTTGGGTATTCTGCAGGCAAATTAATTGATTCTATTAAACAAATTTCTATATCTGGAATATGTATATATGGAGAACTTTATTATACATTAACAAGACCTCCTCAAAGATCTAGACGCAATCAGTTTTCTTTTTCGGATATGAAGTTTTACATAGATGCAACTTTTACTAAATATTCTGAGTGGAGTCATGAAGATGAATGTAGATTTGTGATACTTTCTGAAGAACACAATGAAGACTATATTAATATAAATGTAAATATTGAAAGTATCTATGAAGGGTGCGAAGGAGATAATAGTTCTATTTCAAACTCTCAAGGTAGGCTGTTGGAATCGATACAACTATCAAAGGATGAAAATGAATATAGATTAAATGATTAAACTTTTTTGCTATTGAAACTATGGACACATAAAATATATCTAATCTTGTTATTAAATATATTTTGAGTGTTATGGGGAAAAAGATGCTAATTACCTATACCAAAGAAAAGAGTTTTACCCTCCAACAAGTAGCAGATTTGTTTTTATCTGTTCGTTGGGTGGTAGGTAAATATCCAGACCGTCTACACAAGGCTTTAATGAATTCATCTTGTGTGATTAGTGCTTGGGATGGCGACCGTTTAGTCGGTCTTATTCGTGTCATGGATGATAGCGAGCTGGTATGCTTCATCAATTATGTACTGGTTCATCCTGATTATCGGGGACAAGGTATTGCAGGTCATTTACTAGAAATGGTGAAAGAGGCTTACAAGTCTTACTTGTACATCAATGTTATGATTGGTGAAAGCAAGAATGCGACCTTTTACGAGAAACATGGATTTAAGGTAAAAGAGAATTCCTTACCAATGCAATATCGTAATGTACCTAAGTATACGAAAAAGTAGAGCAGAAAAGGCTACACGTAACATCTCTACGTGTAGCCTTTATGGCGTAAACCATTTATACTAAGAATGATTTATTTTAGCTCATTCATTTTAAAATGTGCTCTATACAAATATATAAATACATAAGAATATAAGTACATAAGTATATAAGTACATAAAGAAGGACATTATTATGTTAATACGCAAAGCAACAACCACAGATTTAGATGTAGTGACACATATAGAAGCGACTTGTTTTCCTCCTGCTGAAGCGGCGCCTCGTGAGGCTTTTAAGGAACGATTAGACCGTTATGCAGGTCAGTTTTTAATTGCCTTTGATGGAGATACACCAATTGGTTTTATCGATGGTTTTGTAACGGATGATGAAATCTTAACGGATGAGATGTTCGGCGATGCTTCTTTGCATAACCCTAACGGCGCATGGCAGATGATATTTGGCTTAAATACAATGCCAGAATATCGAAATCGCGGTGTAGGTGGTCAGTTGATAGAGGCTTTCATCGAATTGGCCAGAGAGGAAAATCGAAAGGGCGTAATTCTAACCTGTAAGGAAGAAAAGATTCCTTATTATGCCAAGTTTGGTTTTGTAAATGAAGGGGCGTCAACGTCGGATCATGGCGGTGCCAAATGGTACCAAATGCGCCTTGAATTGCAGAGGAAAAGTTATTAATCGATAAAAATAAATTATAGAATTTGACGGACATTTCTACCGATTGTCCTAATGAGAAGCTAAAACTCCGCTTAGTGGTTGAGTTTTAGCTTCTTTTTTGCTGAAAAGTGTAGATTTTACAAGGATAGCAGTACCCCTATATGTTTATTGACACTGTATATACCGCATGCTACGATGAGGAAAATCACATATGATTGGGTTAGGTGTCTATTGACTTAATAGAGAATTTGGTACAAGCCAAAGCGGTCACGCCACTGTAACAGCGAGGTACTTTGCATAGAGGGTGAAATGCTCTCGGTCACTGAAGTTTTTTGGGAAGGCGCAAAGTAACGTTAAACTGGAGCCAGGAGAACTGCCTAATTAACAATTGCCAATTGACCTGCGAGAGACAGGGATGGGGATTGATATAGATGAATTTATACTAGCTATACGTAGTTGAAAGCTCATACTATATGCTAGCTTATTAGGCGTGGTAGTTAGTCTAACTGAGATGACAGCCCGTTTCCTCTTCGTGGGGAAACGGGCTTTTTATGTGCACTTATAGTGATAGTTTTAGTTGATAAAAGAGAGGTATTTTATGTTCAAACAAAAGAAGTTTATAGCGTATTTAGCCACGGTTTTCCTCCTAATTGTTAGTATGCTCATCGCTGCATGTGGAGGTCCTAGTGAGACAAAGAAAGATACGGCGCAAAATAACAAGCCAATCGAAATCACAGACGTAACAGGACGTACGGTAACGCTTAAAAAGCCAGCAGAGAGAGTTGTCTTACAGTGGAGTGGTGCTGGTGGTCCATTCTTTACAATTTCCGCACTTATGGGCAAGGAGACGCCAAAGGTTATTGCTGGCATGGATACATCTTTGCAGGATTATAGAGCGGATATGTGGAAACACTTCACTACGGAAATGCCTGAGTTAGCTAAGATTCCAGTAGTTGGTACCATCGGGGATAAAACATTTAATGCTGAGCAAGTTGTGGCATTAAATCCAGATGTTATTTTTATCCCTGTTGATTTGAAAGATCAGTACGAGTCTGATGCAAAAGCAAAAATGGATGCTGCTGGTATCCAGACTATTTATATAGATTACCATGCTGAAAAACTTGAAAGTCATCAAAAATCTATCGAAGCCATAGGTAAGGCTTTGGGTAAAGAGGAACGTGCCGCAGAAATCAGCAAGTTCTATACGGATCGCGTGACAAGAGTTCTCGATCGTGTTAGTAAAATTAACAAATCAAAACCAACAGTTTACCTTGAAGTTGGTATGAATGGTCCAGAAGAATTTGGTAATTCCTTTAGTAGTAATTACTCTTGGGGGGCATTAGCTACTATGGCTGGTGCTGATGTCATCACCAAGGATGTTATTAAGAAAACGTCTCCTATTAATCCAGAGTTTATACTTGAGAAAAAACCTGATATCATCATGATCATGGGGTCTTACTGGCCTAAAAAACCGACTTCTATGCGTTTAGGTTTTGAAGCAACCGAAGATTCGTCTCAAGCGTTGTTGAAGGCGTTCACCACAGAACGTCAAGGTTGGAGCGAATTAAAAGCTGTTGAAAATAAACAAGTTTACTCTGCGCACCACGGTCTTCCTCGTGAAGTCTTTGATGCAGCCGTATTCGAATATTTAGCAAAAACCTTCTATCCTGAAGAGTTTAAAGATGTAGATCCTGAAGCTACACTTAAAGAGTTCTATGACAAATTCTTGCCATTCTCTTATAGTGGCATCTGGTTTATGCATATGAATTAGGGTTGTGTTGTGTGTGAAGGAGCTGATGATGTAAAACCCAAATAAATGCTGTTATATATTGTGTTTATTAGAACTTATTAAGTTTGGAATCGAGGTATTCTATGGTTAAGAAAAAGAAATGTATGGCTTATATTGCCACCGTTTTTCTACTGATTGTGAGTATGCTCTTGACTGCTTGTGGTGGTCCTGGGGATGCGAAAAAGGATGCGGCACAATCTGGCAAACAAATTGAGATTACAGACGTAACGGGTCAAAAGGTTACCTTGAAAAAACCAGCAGAACGCGTAGTAGTTCAATTGAGCGCTTCTGGTGGTGCGTTCTTGACTATGGCTGCGTTGCAAGGCAAGGATGTGGCTAAGACTATTGTTGGGATGGACCCTTATTTGAGCAAATTGCGTACAGATATGTGGGATCGCTATAAAGCGGACGTTCCAGAATTGGAACAAATTCCTCTTATCGGTAACGTAAATGACAAAACATTTGATGTGGAAAAAGTAATTTCCTTAAACCCAGATGTTATTTTTATGCCTTTATACTTTAAAGATCAATACGAATCTGATTACAAACCTAAAATCGATGCAGCAGGTATCCCAACTATCTACATCGATTACCATGCTGAAAAGCTTGAAAATCACCAAAAATCTATTGAAGCTATCGGTAAAGCATTGGGTAAAGAAGAGCGTGCAGCAGAAATCAACAAGTTCTATACTGACCGTTTAACAAGAGTTATGGAGCGCATTAGCAAAATCAATAAACCAAAACCAACTGTTTATATTGAAACAGGTAACGAAGGTCCAGAAGGTTTAGGTTTTGCGTATAGTGCAAATGTAGCCTGGGGCGCATTGGCAACGCAAGTAGGTGGCGACCTTATTACAAAAGATGTAGTTCAAAAAGCAGGCCCTGTTAACCCAGAATTTATTTTGGAAAGAAACCCAGATATCATCATGATTATTGGTTCTTACTGGCCTAAGAAACCGACTTCCATGCGTTTAGGTTTTGATACAAATGAAGCAAAATCTCAAGAGTTATTGAAAGCTTTCACCACAGAACGTCAAGGCTGGCCTGAATTGAAAGCCGTTCAATCTAAAAATGTTTTCTCTACTCACCATGGGTTGCCTCGTGAAGTATATGACGTTGCAGTATTCGAATACTTAGCTAAAACATTCTATCCTGAGGAATTCAAGGACGTAGATCCTGAAGGCACACTTAAGGAATTCTATGATAAATTCCTTCCATTCTCTTACGGTGGCGTTTGGTTCATGCATTTAAACTAAGAAGGGGTTTTGTATAGTGACAGATACTAACAATCAGTACGATTATAAAAAACAGAGTTATAAAAAACTATTGTTCATTATTATCGGATTGATCATTTGTGCGGTAAGTTTTGTTACCGATATTATTGTAGGCCCTGCATCACTTACGTTAAGTGATGTATGGCTTGCATTAACAGATCCTGCAGAGGTTTCCAAAAACGCATATGTCATCATTTGGTCGATTCGTCTTCCGACGGCCATTATGGCATTGCTTGTAGGTGCTTCTTTGGGTATTGCTGGTGCAGGCATGCAGACTATCCTTGATAACCCGTTATCTAGCCCATATACACTTGGTATATCCGCAGGGGCTGGCTTCGGTGCATCTCTCATGGTAGTTGTTGGTGCTAGTGCATTAGAGTTTTTAGGTGTCTTTATGGTTCCATTTGGCGCCTTTGTATTTGCTAGTTTGACGAGTTTCTTTATCTATTCCATTAATAAGATTAAGAATTTTTCCTCAGAAACGATGATCCTCGCCGGCATCGGCATGATGTTCTTGTTCCAAGCCCTTCAATCTTTGATGCAATATATGGCATCTCCTGAGGCTCTTCAAAATATCGTGTTCTGGACGATGGGGAGTTTAGCTAAGGCAAATTGGGTGAACATCTCTATTGTTCTTATCGTGCTAGCAATTATGCTACCGCTTATGATGCGTGAATCTTGGCGTTTAACAGCATTAAAATTAGGCGATGAAAAGGCTTCCGGGCTTGGTGTTAATGTTGAAAGCTTACGAGTAAAAGTGTTTGCTTTCATCTCTATCATTACAGCCGTTGCTGTTTCTTTCGTTGGAACTATTGGTTTTATCGGTATTGTAGGACCACATATTGCACGTATGCTTGTAGGTGAGGATCAACGGTATTTCTTACCTCTCTCTGCAGTGTGTGGCATGGCGATTTTGTCTCTCGCATCTATTGCGAGTAAGATGCTCGTTCCTGGGGCGATGTTCCCAATCGGTATTGTGACAGCAATCATCGGCGTACCTTTCTTCTTCTCGTTGGTATTAACTAGGAAAAGGAGCTATTTCAAATGATTGAAGTTCATAATCTAACCTTTGGTTATTCCGCTACGGAAGAGGGGCAAATCTTAAAGGGTGTTGATTTTGCTGCTAAAACAGGTAAATTGACTGCGCTCATTGGTACTAACGGTGCCGGTAAATCTACACTGTTAAAAACGATTATGGGTATCTTGAAAGGCAAGGGCGAGATTTTCGTTAATGGTAAACCTGTATCTCAATATTCTACAAAGGATTTTAGTAGTACAGTAAGCTATTTGTCTCAAGATAATGACTGTAAAGTCAATCTAACTGTTTTTGAAGTCGTTATGTTAGGGCGCATGGGATCTATGTCCTTCCGTGTAAGCGATGAGGACATTGCAGCCACACAAGAGGTATTGGAACGGTTGAACTTGCAGAGGTTTGCTTCTCGTAGCATTATGGAGCTCAGCGGTGGTCAACGCCAGCTAGTGTTCATGGCGCAAGCCCTTGTAAAAGAACCTAAAATCTTAATTCTTGACGAACCTACCAGTGCTTTAGATTTGCACAAGCAATTTGACTTGTTAACATTGCTAAAAAGTCTGACTCAAGAAAATGATTTTACAACACTCGTAACATTGCATCATCTTGATTTGGCGGCTATGTTCGCAGATGAAATCATCGTGCTCAAAGAGGGTACAGTATACGCTCAGGGTGCACCGAAAGACATCTTTACAGAAGCTATGATGGAAGATGTATACCGTGTTAAAACAAAAATTTATATGGATGATCGTGGTTTACCTCATGTTATTCCACTCGAGGCGATTCCTTGAGTATAAAAAGATAAAAGTTGAGAAATAAGCCGATGTGTAAATAGAATTCTATTTATACTAGTCTTTTATACTAGTTTTGACTTAAGCAATTAAACATAGATAAAATAGCTGTTTCGGAGCTGTTATAGGTAATCACAACATAGCTGCACTAACATATGAATTGTTAGTGCGGCTTTTGTACATTTCATTATAATCCACCTGTTTATATGGTATAATTATAAGTATAAGAAGAGGAAAGTTCCTTATAAAAACTGAATTAAGGGTTCTATAGAAAGTATACTGTATACATAATTGATAGTATAACTTCTTTTAATGGAAAATCGTATAAGTTTATCATTTCTATTATGAAAGGTTTATTGTTAACTTTTCATACTATTCATATATAGAAGAAAGGAGTGATTATAACTTTTTATGATGTTCATGTAAGTATGAAAGGAGTGTTTTTATGTTACGTGGTATTATTGAACAAAGGGAAATCTCGAAAGAAAGCCTTGAAGCTAAGAAGCATAGAATTCAGGAAGAGGCTTTAAAGCGATTTACCGAAAATGAATCTAAAAGAGATTCCGGTCATGAAAAAGAGAGTGTTAAGCTCGATACGCTTCAATTAAGGCGGAATATGCTCAATGACTATGATTCCATTGCGATGGAGCGAATAATGGGGAAAAGTGATCTTTTTCCTATTGCTTACTTGCAAATGGGAATGGATGCGGGAAATTCTATTTGTCGCGTTCAAATTCGCGATGACAAGGGTAGCTTTATTGGCTCCGGAACGGGCTTTTTGGTTTCTGATAATATATTGATGACCAATAATCATGTAATCGATAGCATGCAGACCGCTCTAAATTCCCTGGCAGAGTTTAATTATCAGGATGATGAAAACTTTATGCCATGCCCTACGTATACCTTTCGCTTAAACCCTGAACAGTTTTTTATTACTGATGAAAAGCTTGATTTTACGCTCGTTGCAATTAAAGATAATCCTGCAAGTGCAAAACATCCTAAAGATTTTGGACATCTTCACCTCATTCCTGAAACGGGAAAAATTCTTGAAGGCGAATATGTTTCCATCATTCAACATCCAAAGGGAGGACCTAAGTCCGTCACTATTCGTGAGAACAAGGTTAGCTCGATTTTCGATGACTTCATTCATTACCTTACCGATACTGAACCGGGTTCATCCGGCTCTCCGGTATTTAATGATCAATGGGTCGTTGTAGCATTGCACCATTCTGGGGTGCCTGATCCTAATAAAAGGAATGCCTGGATTGGCAATGAAGGGATTCGCATCAGTTCTATTTCAAATTACTTTGCAACGAAGTTTAAGGAACTTACTGCAGGGGAAAAAAGATTTATCAAAGAAATATTCCCTAATCTAAATGTCGATACTGAACCGGAACCGGCTCCTGAGCCACCAACTCCAAATCCTGAACCGCCGATTCCAGAGCCTGAGCCACCGACTCCAGAGCAAAGGGATGTAGGCTATAATAGTGCATTCCTTGGTGCAAAGTATAAAGTTGATCTTCCAAAACTCTCTGAAGAAATGCAGAAGGATGTATCCCGTATGGATAATGGAAGTTATGTTCTCGATTATACTCACTTTTCCATTGTAATGTGCCGTTCGCGTTGTCTGGCCTATTTCACGGCTGTGAATATAGATGGACAGCTAGCACAAAATATTAAGCGAAGTGCAGATAATTGGAACTTTGATCCGCGCATTCCTGAAAGTGCTCAGTACGGAAATGATTTATATGCCAAGAATGATTTGGACCGCGGGCACCTTGTGAAAAGATTGGATCCGGTCTGGGGTGATAAGGCTATACAGGCGAATGATGATACATTCTATTTCACAAACAGTTCACCTCAACATAAGAACTTAAATCAAAAGATTTGGCTTGATTTAGAAACTTATATCATGAAAAATGCACAGAACTACAACTTGAAGGTTACTGTGTTTACGGGACCGGTATTTCGAAGTGATGATATGATTTATCGCGGAAAATTCAAGATACCTGCAGAGTTTTGGAAGGTTGTAGTCATGGTTAAGGACGATGGAAATATGTCCGCTACTGCATATCTCCAAACTCAGAAGAATATGATTGAAAATCTTGAGTTTGCTTATGGCGAGTATAAAACCTATCAAGTTCCTGTTACTCGCATAGAGGAAATCACGGGGCTCGATTTTGGGGAGCTTTCAAAATATGACCCGATTGCAACTATTGAAGCGGCTGGTTTGATGATTGAATCTCCAGAACATATTAGACTCTAAAAGAAAGGAGCTACTATGCAAATATTTCCTTCACTATATGGACAAAGAAAATTTATGAGAGGCTGTAAAGCCGGTGAACCACTTACTACAGGTTGGTTGCCGCCACTTCCCGATTTGCGAGATTATTCGAATGAACATCCTGTTGTTGCCGCTCTTTCCATGTGTCTTGGCATCAATGAAGCGGACAATTTGGAAAATGCAAACGAAATACCTAGTTCTATTGATCTTCGGGAATGGTGCTCGCCTGTAGAGGATCAGCTAACCCTTGGATCTTGCACAGCTAATGCCGTCGTGGGCATGGTAGAGTATTTCCAAAAAAGAGCGTATGGGATTCATATGGAAGGCTCCCGATTATTCGTGTATAAAGCGACGAGAAAGCTCATGCTTTCCGTTGGTGATTCTGGGGCTTGGCTTCGGTCGGCAATGGGCGCACTTGTATTGTTCGGCGTTCCAGATGAAAAGTATTTACCTTATACCCTTGATGGGGAAACGGTAAATCCAGATTGGGATAGCGAACCCGATGCATTCCTTTACTCGTTAGCCAATCATTTTTCTGCTGTTAACTATTTCTGTCATGATCCGATTAGTAAGGACGTACCAAAAGATGAGGTTTTAGCGAGTGTTAAGACATATTTAGCTGCCGGTATTCCAGCGATGTTTGGTTTTTTCGGTTTTCCGTCCTTTGAAGCTGGCGATGAGCCTGGCTCTATTCCGTATCCTTGCCAAAATGAGCAGGCTCAATGGGGGCATGCGATTATGGCTGTAGGCTATGACGATGACAAAGTGATTGTTAACACGAGAGACAATCAGTCCACAAAAGGTGCCTTGTTGATACGAAATTCTTGGGGTACTAAATGGGGCCAAGAAGGCTACGGATGGATTCCTTATGATTATGTACTAAACGGACTAGCAAAAGACTTTTGGTCGCTCCTATCTATGGATTGGATTGATACTAAACAATTCGGATTGCCTGTTTAAATAAAAGTTTTTACATAAAATTAACCGGTACCAAGATAATCTTGGTACCGGTATTTTTGTGTCATACTGTTCTGTACTAATTTAAACTGCAATACTTCAATTTCAGCATTGCCTTAGGATTGATTCGTGTTGTTTTAGATTGCGTCCTTGACTTGTTCTATCCCCTTATCGGTTAGTGCGTATCGCCCTTCCGTTACATAGAGCAGACCTTGTTTCTTCAGATTTGATGCGGCTTGATAGGTATAGTCCGCTGTCCAGTTCAAATGCTCGTGAATGGTGCCAATGCCGTTTTCAACGTGCGCGATAGGCGTATCCATATGAGTATAAATATGGCACAGCATCATTGTTTCCCGATAATGGCGACGCAAATGACGTTGGCGACGGTATGTGGCGATATAGCCTGTTTTTGGTGTTGCGATAACAGCGATAATCAGTGCGATACCGATGGTGGTTGCAATGGAACCTGCGATGGACACGTCCATGGTGAAAGCTACTTCCGTACCGACGACAGCACAGATAATACCGATGATGATACTACTAGTAAGCATGGCTTTCACAGAGTCCGTCCATAAATAAGCGATGGCTGCAGGTCCTATCATGAGACCGATGACGAGAATGGCACCTACTGCTTGGAACGAGGCCACAACGGTGAGGGATACCATGGTCATGAGTACATAGTGGATGAGGGCTGGCATAAAGCCGAAGAGCCCCGCTAGTAGCGGATCAAAGGTGGAGAGTTGCAATTCCTTGTAGAATAGCATGACTAAAATTAAATTGATGAGCGCCACGCCTAGGGAAACCCATAACGATACAGGTCCTAAATCGTTGCTATTCACAATCCATCGATCAAAGGGGGCAAAGGCTATTTCGCCGAGTAATGCGGTATCTACATCGAGATGAGCATTACCGCTGTATAAGCTGACCAAGATGATGGCGATGGAGAATAGAAGTGGGAAGATGATACCGATAGACGCATCTTCGTTGACGAGGCCAGTATTGTGTATCATTTCCGTAAGCCATACAGTACCTACACCAACTAAGGTAGCCCCGACGAGTAGAAATGGAGAGTTTAAATCTTCCGTTATAAAGAAAGCGAGCACGATGCCGAGGAATACGGTGTGCGTAATGGCATCGGCCATCATGGACATGCGGCGTAATACGAGGAAGACCCCAGGGATGGCACATGCGATAGACACCGCAATGGCAATGAGCAATATCTCTGTATGAACTGTCATGGAGCACCTCCTATGCGAGGTTGTGCGTCCTCTGCTACGTAAATACTTTGCTGTGCCTTGGTTTTGGGAGCTCTTGTGGTTTCTAACAATAATGCGTGCTTTGACTGTCTATTTTTGCGGAACTGCCAGAGCATACCTCTGTTAGGAGCAAAGATGAGGCTCAACAATACGAGAATCGATAAAATGACGATGATAGCTGGACCTGTCGGTAATTTTGGGACCGCTGTACTCCAGATAGTACCGCCGATGGCAGATATCATGCCAAAAAGACCTGCTAATATACACATGGTGCCCAGTTTATTCGTCCACTGTCTTGCCCCTACGGCGGGTGCAATCAGGAGGGAGCTAATCAAGATAGCCCCTACCGATTGAATGCCGATGATGATGGTCATAATCAATAGTGAACGATATAAAATAAGGGTGAAAGTGACGGGAATTTGTAGTGTTTTGGCGTATTCCACATCGAAGGAGATGAGCTTTAACTCCTTCCAGAATAATGCGGTTAACACGATGATGATGAGCGCCGCTGCAGATGTGATGTATACGTCGCGCGCTAATA
Source organism: Veillonella parvula (assembly GCA_947096075.1). Lineage (GTDB taxonomy): Bacteria > Bacillota > Negativicutes > Veillonellales > Veillonellaceae > Veillonella > Veillonella parvula_C. Next base: position 12,154 of record CAMUQE010000018.1, read on the forward strand.
TGGTGGCCGCCTGTCCAAAAATGAATTTTGAAAGTCCCGCCTGACCAGCATTGTTTAAGCTTTGTACATAGGTGAGCAATACCATACCGAGCCCAAAGAAGGCAGAGAGTATGGTGGCTAAAGCGCCATCAAATTTGATTTTGCTGTTTTCTACGGTGATGGTAATGAGCCAAGCCGCAGTGATAGAGGATAGGGCAGCACCTGCGATCAGAACTTCGATGTCCTTGATGCCCGTCAGCAAGAAGGCAATGACCACACCGGGTAATGCCGCATGAGATAGACCGTCACCGATGAGGCTTTCCTTGCGAAGTACCGCAAAGGTGCCAGCGATACCACTAGCGAGGCCTAATAATGCCGTGCCGAGCAGTACCATCTGCGTCGTATAGGATTGGAATATGGTCATACAATCCTCCCCTTGCCATAGGTGCGCTCAATAGCTTCGTCCGTAAATGTATCTGCTACGGGGCCATAGGCGACAGTTTGTTTGTTTACCATCGTTACCCAATCGAAATATTGGGGCACCGTATTTAAATCGTGGTGGACGACGATAACCGTTTTGCCTCGAGCTTTCATTTCTTGTAAAAGAGAAATAATAGCATGCTCTGTAGTTTTATCGACGCCCTTGAAGGGTTCGTCCATGAGGTAAATATCTGCCTCTTGGACGAGGGCTCTTGCGAGGAAGACGCGTTGTTGTTGTCCCCCTGAAAGTTGGCGAATTTGTCGATCCACATAGTCGCTCATGCCCATTTTTTCTATCATGGAAAGGGCGAGTTCCTTATCCTTTTTGCTAGGTCGCTTGAACCAACCTAGATGACCATAACGGCCCATGAGGACTACATCCAGTACGGTAGTGGGAAAGTCCCAGTCTACGCTGCCACTTTGAGGGACGTAGGCGATTTTCTTGTAATCGTTTTTGTCCATCGCTAAGTGGTGATCGATATAAAATTTTACACTTCCTGAGATAACTGTTAGTAGGCCGAGCATGGCCTTTAATAATGTGGATTTACCGGCACCATTAGGGCCGACAATGGCCGCTAAGGAACCGATGGGTACCTTCATATCTACGTCCCATAATACGGGTTTTGTCGTATATGCTACGGTCATATCTTCAACTTCAACGGCCCATTCCATGGAAACCTCCTTGTATTAATGAGTGCTACTAGCTGTGAATTGCTAGTAGCACATGTACTTACAATAACAAAGTAAATTTAAGTCTATTTAAGTTAGTATAAGTAAATTTACTTTATTGTATTTAATTAAGAAACTCTAATAAATGATTATTTAAGTGCCTTAGTAATCGTATCGATATTAGCTTTCACCATACCGATATATGTGCCACCTTCAGTGCCTTCAGAACCGAGGGAGTCGGAGTATAATTCACCACCAATGGAAACGTTCCAGCCTTTAGCTTTAGCTGCTTCTTGAACAGCCTCGATAGTTTTATGCGGTACAGAAGATTCTACGAAAATAGCTTTGATTTTGTGGTCAACAATGAATTGAACTAGATTATTCACATCTTGTGTACCTGCTTCTGTGGCAGTACTTACACCTTGTAAACCTTTTACTTCAAAGCCGTACGCGCGAGCGAAGTATTGGAACGCATCGTGAGCTGTTACGAGTACGCGAGATTCTTTCGGAATCGATTCTGCTTGAGCTTTAACGTACGCATCAGTTTCATCTAATTTAGTAAGATATGCGTCATAGCGTTTTTTGTAATCTTCTTTATGAGCCGGATCGGCTTTAGCAAGACCTTCGTATACTGCTTTTGCTGCCAGTTTCCAGTTAGCCACGTCAAACCAAATATGAGGGTCTTTTGTTTTTACCCCATCTTCTTCGTCAAAGTCGAGCAATGTAGCTGGATCAATGGCATCAGATACGCGGATGGTCGCTTTATTTTGCTTTGTTAGGTTATCGAAAATGGAGCCCATTTTACCTTCCAAGTGAATGCCGTTATATACTACAACATCCGCTTTAGACATAGCTGTTACATCGCCTGCACTCGCTTGATATAGGTGAGGATCTACACCAGGTCCCATGAGACCTTGTACGGTTACATGGTCACCGCCGATTTCTTTTACTAAATCCGTTAACATCGTTGTAGTAGCTACGACATTAAGTTTTTTTTGACTATCTTGGGCTGTGTCTTTTCCGCAGCCTGCAAGGGCAAATACTATAAGTGCTAATGATACGACGACTAATAAAATTCGATTAAATTTCATAATAAGCCTCCTTTTTTATAGATACTAAATTTAAAAACATTAATGACTTTGTTTGAGGGAAATATTTTGTTCTAATAATGAAATAATTTGAAGAAGGAAAATATCTCTCTGAATTTAAACGGAAAAATAGCCGCTACTAACGTAGCGGCTAGTGGCAGTTATACGGTCTTCTGCTAAGGTCAAAATAATCTAGGGAATAAGTGCTTGTAGATGGCTAGGCCCAACGAGGGCAACGATACCAAGTACCATCATGACCTTCATTTGAATACGCTTTCTACGTCTCATGATGAACCTCCTTTGTGTAGTTTTTTGTCATATCAACTAGATATGTGAGTTCGAACAGTTATCTTGAATTCAATATATCATAAATGAGAAATTTTATCAATAAGAATTTATTCTTTTAATATTCATCTTTATTTAGTATGATATTATGCATAGGTAAAAGGTTAATAAGGAGGCTTCTTATGAATAAATTATTCCGATACGCTGCAGCAGCAGTACTCGTTGCATCTTTTGGCATGTTAAGTGATTATACAGCTGATGCGGCGAAGTTTTTAGAATCTCCAAGAGAGGTTACTATTGTAAAACCTGAGTTGCCTGAGATCCCTCAAACCGCTATGGTAGCGCCTGATATGCGCGTACGCTTCTTAATCGATAAAAAAGGTAATGTTAAAAATGTTTTCATAGAGCGCTCTTCTGGCTATGCTCCAGTTGACGAAGCAGTAAAAAAAGCGATTTTACAGTGGAAGTTCACACCTGCTATTGGAACAGATCAAAAAGCACATGAATCCATTATTGGGATGACAATTACTCTGCCTAAGCAAGCTGTGACAGCTAAATAAGGAGAAAATGATGAATAAAGTGTTGCGTTGTATTATCTTAAGCTCATTGTTTGTAATTAGTATGGTAGCTTCTGTGTTGGCAGCTCCATATGATCCACCAGTAGCTATAGCTACACCACCTATTGACCGAGCATTGCTTGCTGCCTATGGTGAAGCAGCTCATGGTGCAGATATACGTTTTACCATCAGGGAAGATGGTTCTGTAGGGGATGTTGAAGTTGTTTCATCTAGCGGCTCTAGTGCTCTTGATGCAGCCATTGTTGATACTATTTCTAAATGGAGATTTAGTCCTGCCACAGATTCCAATGGTAACCCTGTAGCATCTTCTAAAACTCAATATATTGATTTTAAAAACTAATCAAAGGCACTCATACAGAACTGCACTCCAAAAATTGGACACAATTTTTGAGGTGCAGTTTTTGTATGCCAAAATATTCTAAAAAATAAAGTAAGGTTATCCATTTTCATAACATTGGATTTGTAAATTTAAAAAATAAATCAAAATTGTATCTGTAGCAACTGAAAATTACTTTCAAAATGGTATAATAAAAATATAATTATAGATTAGCCCGTGGAGGTATAAGCATATGAATCCATTAAAACAAAAGCTAGATATTAACAATGAACGGTACAGAATTATTGTGTCCATTAAAGAAGATTATTTAGATGGTAAATTGTCCTTAGAAGAGGGCAATCGCATTTTAAAAGAGAAATTAGGTACTTGTACGCCTGATGAGTTTGCCTACGCAGAGCAAAGCTTGAAAGGTGTTTACAAAGACGAAGAAATCCTAGAGAAAATGGATGATCTTTTAGATTTATTTGACGGCGTTTTAGTACGTGCCGAAAATGAATACCCTGAAAACCATCCGTTGTGGGCATACTTGGAAGAAATCAACGCTGTTGAGAAGGTAGCTCTAGAAGCGGATGAATTATTAAAGCAAGAGAATTTTATTAAAAATCCGTGGCTTGGCGTTTTTGATTCTTTAGCGGAGTGGAGAACACATCTGTCTCGTAAGCAAAATCAACTATATCCAATGCTTGAGGACCACGGCTTTGACCGCCCAACGCGTATTATGTGGACCTTTGATGATGCTGTACGCGATGCTATCTCTGCATCCTATGCATTGCTTCGGGAAGATAAGTATGAAGAATTCCTAGCGTCTGTGCCAGAAACTTTGGCAAAATTACGGGATTTGAATTCTAAAGAACTAGAAGTCTTATTGCCAACGTCTTATAAATTGTTGAGTGACGAAGAGTTTGTTCGGATGAGTAAAAATGACCATGAAATTGGTTATGCTATCATCAATGCGCCAGGCTTATATGTAGTGCCAGGTATCAATGATTCTGCGGCGCAATTGAATGGTAATAATTCAGCTCAAGGTGGTGCTGTATCTAACGAATTCTTAAATGATTTAGCCGGCTTGCTATCTAAATATGTAGGCCCTGTTGGTGGTGCGCCCGTTGGTAAGGACGCAGTTCTCGATGTAGCCACAGGTAAATTGACATTAGAACAAATTAATTTGTTGTTCCGTCATTTACCAGTAGATTTATCCTATGTAGATGAAAATGAACTAGTTAAGTTCTACAGCGATACGGCACATCGTATTTTCCCTCGCAGTGCGAACGTTATCGGCCGTGAGGTGAAGAATTGTCACCCTGCAAAATCTGTTCATATAGTAGAAGAAATCGTAGAGAAGTTCCGTTCTGGCGAACAAAGCCAAGCGGAATTCTGGATCAATAAACCAGGTTTGTTCATCTATGTTATCTACACAGCAGTGCGCGATGAAAATGGTAAATTCCGTGGCGTATTGGAAATGATGCAAGACTGTACTCATATCCGTGAACTTGAGGGTTCCCGTACATTGTTGACTTGGGATAAAACTGATTTTGTAGGCGATGGTGGTAAAGAAAAATCCTTGGCTCAAGAGGCAGCAGAAGAGGTAGAAGAAGAACCATTAACAACTGATGCAAATGGTCGATTCCATATCGATGCAAAAACAACATTGTCTAATCTAATTAAACAATGCCCGGATATTGTAGATTATTTGATTTCTTTAAATCCTAAGTTTGAGAAATTAAAAACACCTATGGTAAAAGTAATGGCTAAGGTGGCAACCATCAAGATGATTGCAGAGCGCGGTGAGTTTGAGGTAAATGATCTAATTAGCAAAATCGATGCATTTATCAATAAAGATAAGAAATAATTGTATTTTTTAAACGTGAAAGAGGCAAGTGCTTAGGACCTTGCCTCTTTTTCGTTTTGCTATTTGACTAGTTGATTAGTAAATATAACTAGTTACTTTGTAACTCTGTCTAGTTTTTAAGGTGTTCTAATGAATACTAATGGTTTTATGCAGCTAGGTATTAATTTATTGCATTACAAATGTGTTGCATTAATTCGAAATAAACATACATTAATTTCTTATAAATCATCTGTTTTATGTATACAAATTTGATTGAAAAGGGTAAAATAGAAAATAATGAAAGTATTTGCCTAAGCAGTGTTTTCATATACAAGATTACTTTTACAAGAGAAATTACTAATATATTTAAAGGTGAGGATCTAGATACTATGTCTACAAGACGCGTTTGGAAGCAAAGTGAAATCAAAACAAACCCATTATTTTCTATGATGCGCAGTACAATTGAAACTGCATTCTATGGGAACAATGTAACTCCTGTAACATCTGTGGCACAAGCGTATCAATTAGCCTCTGAAGAGCCAGGTGTTATCGTCCTCGATATGCCAGTATTTAAACCTTTAGAGCAAGGTTTGCCAGCTGATGCAAAGGTTCTTGTTACAAACGATGGTAAAACTACTGGCCGTTATGCTAAAGCTCGCCGTATTATTGGAGATGAAGGCATAGATGAAGTTGAACTCGCTAATATTGCACGCGATGCAGTATATGATAGCCGCAATAAAGAGTGGATTTCTGCGGAATCTATCGCTGGTCTTGATAAAAAATTCACAGCTCGTGCTCATTTGATGATTCCAAAAGATCACGCGTCTATTTTGTATTCTTGGCTTATGAACTTCAAGTTCTTTGATGCGGCTGTAAAAGAATTCTACAACGATAGTGTAGATATTCCGGAAGGCGATATCTATATTTATTCTGATCCTGACTATGTTGTGCCAGGTCATCCAGGTGGTCTTGCTATTTTTGACCCTGCTCATAACTGTGCCATGATTCTTGGTATGCGCTACTTCGGCGAGCATAAAAAAGGTACGCTTACACTTGCGTGGTCCTTGGCAAACCGCTTTGATTATGTTGCATGCCACGGCGGTATGAAACGTTACAATCTTGAAGGTGGTAAAACATATACTATCGGTGTATTCGGTTTGTCCGGTTCCGGTAAATCCACATTGACTCATGAAAAACATGATGGTCGATATGATATTTCTATCTTGCATGACGATGCGTATGTTATCAATACAAACGATTTGAGTTCTATTGCGCTTGAACCTACATATTTTGATAAAATGCAAGATTATCCTGTAGAGCATCCTGCTAATGAATTCTTGTTAACACTACAAAACGTAGGCGTAACAATGGATGAGGATGGTCGCAAGGTTGTATTGGCCGAAGACGTGCGTAACAGCAATGGTCGTGCTATTAAATCTCAATTCTGGACAGATAATCGCGTAAACTACGTTGGTGAACCTGTTAATGCCATAGTATGGCTTATGAAGGATAAAACATTGCCACCAATCCTTAAGATTTCCGATCCTGTATTAGCGTCTACAATGGGTGCAACACTTGCAACTCGTCGCTCTACGGCAGAAAAACTGGATGCTCATGTCGATCCAAATGCACTTGTTATCGAACCATATGCAAATCCATTCCGTACATATCCATTGGTTCGTGACTATGAAAGCTATAAAAAACTGTTCTGCGAATGTGGTGTTGAATGCTACATCATGAACACAGGCTTCTTCTTGGAAAATAAAATTCCTAAAGAAGTTACTCTTGATTTGTTGGAACGTTTGGTGGAAGGTACATTGGAATTCAAGCCATTCTGTGAATACGAAAATCTTTCCTATGTAGAGGTACCAGGTTTTGAGCCTCCATTCGAAGTACGTGAATACCATCACCAATTACACCAAGCTTTCGAATTCCGTTATGACTATGTAGAAAAACTTAAAGGTCATAAAAACGAATTACCACAAGAAGTATTAGATGTACTTAAGTCCTTAATGTGATCTAAAAATTAAAAAGGGCTGTAATAGAATGCGGTTCTATCGCATCCTATATGTAGTTCGTTTACCTTATAAGACATACCAAGAAATTTAGCTTTGTAAGACACTAAATTT
>CAMUQE010000019.1 GCA_947096075.1 Veillonella parvula
GAATGTTCTTATACTAAGTTTCTTAATAGTAAATATCTAATTCGTAAATTTCTGATTACATAATCTGATATATCTACATATTTTATGGTTCAATTTGAGTTTGCATTTTCATCAATAAAATGCGCTTAACTGATTCGTTGAGGCGCTCGGTCGTAATCATTCCATCCGCCACCGCCTGGGTCAGCGCACGATGGACTTCATCGATATGAATCGTATCCGCATCAACAAGGATGAGATCACTGCCCGCCAAAATAGAGGCCACAGCGTAATCGCCTATCTTTTGATTGGATTGCAACGCACCCACATCGATACGGTCTGTCATAACGATACCTTTATAGCCAAGCTCCTTGCGAAGCCAACCATCAATAATCGCCTTAGAGGAGCTCGCCAAATTCTCGTTATCGATAGCGGGAATTTGAATATGGCTCATCACGATCATATAGCTATTCGCCGTCGTCTGTGCAATGAGACGTTCAAAGACAGCTACATCATTATTGCTGAGATACGCTTTCGCCTCATTAGCAGATCCAAAGGACGCATCCCCTAAGGTCACCGCCGGAAAGTAGTTATAAGCGAACCACATATGATTAATTTGGTAACGCTCCACCATGGCAAGGTTTATATGGCCTGCCCACGTGGGATCGGATGTATAGGACATATTAGGTACACCAAGATTAGCATTAGGCCCAATAACTAGGTTAAAACCCATATCCCGCATTTCAATAGCAGATCGCGTGGCCAAGTTGATGATACGATCCATAGGCAATTGCCCCCACCGATTGGGCTTCGGCAACCGCAAGAAACTTTCATTCCCATGCAATATGCGATCACGATGTACCCCAATATAGGGTGTCACCATGCTAGAGGTTATCGCCGTTTGCATAATATCGCTGGTAAAAGTTTTCACTTGTTTCTTATTAATAAGATTTTCATTCGTTAGCATAACGCCACTGACACGGTATTTTCGGATCACCTCCTTTTGGGATTGTCCTATCGTACTGCCATGAAGGCTAATCATCATCAGCTGCCCCACCTTATCCTCTTGAGACATGGCCGCAATCCAAGTGTCCACCTTTTCAGACACCGGTTTGTTGGACTCCATGACGGCACGGTACGATACGGTTCGTACCGTTTCTTGTTCTGCCTGACTCTCATGTTGGCATCCAGTTGTACCAACGACAGCAACTAGTAAGGCAAGGCCACTCAGGACCCGCCTAAAAAACTGGTTCATCTCTCCTAAAAACTCCTTAATGCTTGCGCAATATTATGAACATTATGAGTTTCCCTATGTACGTCTCCCAACGCAACACCCATAATTCCCCCTCTGATCCGTACATTATATTTTTATATTATACACTAAATGGTTCATCTTTTCCTCATAATAAAAGCAAGTTTATTATGCGAAATTATCATAATAAAGTTTTAAAGAATAAATCTGTGAATTTTGGCAACTATGCAAATAAAAATCCTACGAATCGTTTGTAAAGTGACCCTCACCGTAACAAAGGGCTATGTGAGTATTCAGTCATTCATGATCCGTAGGATTCTAATTTTATGTTGTTGTACCCTAAAGAGCTAACTCTACTATGAGTTTATAAGCATTTGATTACTTTAACAGCCTACTGTGTAAGTAATCGGCTATCATTAACCTTTGAATTTAGGGGATGTTGGACACGTTTCAGGGGTTACGTCTTTGCGAGTACCAAGAACCGCGTTGCGGTCTGTGTAATGTGTATGCAAGAGTTCATGTGCCTTATGGCCCAATGGTTCACCCAAGAAATCTTTGTACAATGTTTGGATTTCTTCATTTTCATAGGAAGCCACCCATTTGTAGTTTGCATCGGCTTCGTAAAGACCGCTGATACGAGCTTCCTTAGTTTTAACTGCTTGAGGTAATTTAGTGCGCGGTTGACCGCCGCCACCGATACAGCCGCCTGGGCAAGCCATAACTTCGATGAAGTCATAATGTTTGCCGTTTTCTTTCAACGCGTTCAAGAAGTCACGAGTATTTTTACCACCATGAACAACGGCAACGGACAATGTCACATCATCGCCAAGTTGTACAGTTGCTTCTTTTACGCCTTCCATACCACGAACGTCCTCAAGATGAGTCAACGCATGTGGAGGTGGCTCTTTATCAGTAATAAGTTTGTAAGCCGTACGCATAGCCGCTTCCATAACACCACCAGTATTACCGAAGATGATGGATGCGCCAGTTTCCATACCGATTAAGTCATCAAATTTAGAATCTTCAATGGCATTGAAGTCGAGGTTTTCCTCTTGGATCCAACGAATGAACTCACGAGTTGTGATGGAAATATCTGTATCCATGCCAAGGGATTCGTCATTATGGTAACGAGCCGCTGCATTTTCTTCTTCTCGTTTTGTTTCTGCTTTTTTAGCAGTACAAGGATTTACAGATACAGATACGATGTTACGAGGATCGATACCTTTTTTCTCTGCAAAGTATGTTTTGATCATAGCCGCTTCCATAGCGATACAAGAACGCGTGGAAGACAAATTAGGAATCAATTCAGGGAAGTAGATTTCCGCAAAACGTACCCATGCTGGGCAGCAGCTTGTGAACTGAGGAATTTGACCGCCTTTGTTAAGACGTTCCACGAGCTCAGATGCTTCTTCCATGATTGTTAAGTCCGCACCAAAGTTAGTATCTACTACATAGTCTGCACCAAGTGCACGCAAGGCACCAACCATTTTACCTTCAAGGAATGTACCTGGTTCATAACCAAAGCCTTCACCGATAGCTACACGAACAGCTGGAGCCGTTTGGATAACAACGATTTTTTCAGGATCTGCAAGGGCTGCTTTCACCTTGTCAAGCTCGGATTTAGCATGCATGGAGTCAAATGGACATGCAGCTGCACATTGACCACAGTGGATACATACTGGCACATCACCGTTTGCATCAAGGTCGTAGTAATCAAGTACGCTCATTACATCCGCACAAGCACGACGGCATAACGTACAGTTTTTACACTTAGAAATGTCGTGATAAATAGATGGATTGTCGAGCGCAATCGGCACACGTTTATCGATAAATTCGTATTGAGACATGAGGACCTCCTCTAACAAACTATAACTACCAAACCTATTGGGGCGAAATATGCCAAACTACGGAGCACTGCGCCCAAGCCATACTTCTGCATCTTACCTATAGTATACGATATGGTGAAAGTTTATACTATGTAAAATTGTTACACTTTTGTACAAAATCTCCAAGAAAGTGTAATATAAATCACATTTTACCACGAATAGCTAAATAATTCACCTATTTTAAAGGAATTAAAAGCCCGTGAACAGAAACTAATTCCATATAACACAACATATTTTAGGTAAACATAATATATTCTAATGAAAATATAAAAACGCACGTCCTCTGTGAGAACGTGCGTGTGTGAAGCTTTCACAAAAATAATCAGTCTAAACGAGACATGACTGTTCAACAGTGTACTACGGCTAAGCCCTATGCTCGTCTATACGATTAGATTATTTACCGCCCCAAATAAGTTGGAATACAGCGTACGCAGGCGTACCTGGCTCAACTTTACGGCTATCTTTATTAACTTGTTCCTCTTTCACAACATAACCTTGTGGGTTATAAAGAGTCACCTTAAGATCTTTAACTTCCCGTTTTTTGTGATTGAACTCTTCAGTCACGATGTAGTGGTAACCTTCGTAGTCCATAGCTTTAATGTCCATTACCGCTTTTTTATCGTCTTTTTTAACAGAATCATTGTCAATAGACCAAGTAACACCATTGCTATCAGTGCCTACTGTATACCAATTAGCCGCATCAACACTACCAATACCGCCGATTAATAATGCGCCTGCTGCCAAAACAGCTGCTAATGTTTTTTTCATAATAATACCTCTCGTAAAAAATAAAATACAAGAACAGTATATAAGATTAAAATAAATATTCTATGAAAGCCCTGATACTAGGATCTCCACCTTCAACATAATACCAACTCTCAGCCTGAGATACACTCACACCAGCACCAAACAATAAATCTGCCACTGCTAAACACGCGAACCATTTTTTCATAATGACTCTCTCCTATCTGTACATTACTGTACCCTAAATTAACTATGCATTTCACATAGTATAATTCATCATGATTTCATCATAACATCATAATTGCAAAATGCTAATAAAAACTCTATTAAATGCATAAATGATATAAGACCTCCTAGGAACGTCTAGCAAGACCCCTAAGGGGATTAAATAATCCAACGGATTTGAAAGCTGATATTCGCCCTGTAAGAATACTAATGATATAAAAAGCCCCGAACTATTCTGGAGCCGACTTAGGTCACTATGGAGGCTTTCAGGATAGTTCGGGGCTACTTATACGTTCTGAATATCTAAGTAAACAGAGCGAATATCAGCTTCTATTAAATTGTTGGATTATTTACCCCATAGGGCCTGCATAACTTCCGCCCCCATGGTATCCGGTTCAATTTTCGTAGGTTTTTGTGTTTCTTTACTAGATAGCAATGCTATACCAGCATTGCTATATACTGTTGTATCAAGTTCTGTCCATGTTTTTTCTTTGCGATCGATCCGTACTGTGTAGATATATGTAAAGCCTTCTACATTGTTAATTTTAACAAGTACTGTAGCCGCATCATCTGTTTTATATACAGAAGAGTTGTCAATAAACCATGCCGCATCATCAGCATCAGCATCGATATAGTACCAGTCAGCAGCACTAGCTTGACCAAAGCCACCTACAAAGAAAACTCCTGCTGCAAACATAGCAGCTAGCCATTTTTTCATTTTTAAACTCCCCAACACTAGAGGCGACCATCTTAGATGGTCGCCCATGGTTACTCAATAGTTAATATAGTGTTTTATATTATTCTACTTCTTCTTCGATTTCAGCGCCTGGAATAACAGCAATACTAGCTACCTTATCGCCTTCGTCGAGGTTTTGTGTTTTCACACCAGAAATAGCTTTGCCCTTCTTCACAGCGATGTCATTCATGTTGAAGCGGATGATTTTGCCTTGCTCAGAAATAAGCATAACTTCATCATCATTATGAACAACCTCTACGGCCACTACGTCGCCTGTTTTGTTCGTAATTTTGAAGTTCTTAGAGCCTTTACCACCGCGTTTTTGCAATGTATAAGCTTCCGCATCATTGCGTTTACCAAAACCTTCTTCAGAGATAGTAAACACTTGTGCTTCACTTTCATCAGTATTAAGAACACCAGCGCCTACAACTACGTCGCCTGCATTCAATTTAATGCCACGCACACCGTGAGCCGCCCGTTTCATAAGGCGCACATCATGCTCGCTAAAGCGAATAGCGATACCCAACTTAGTACCAATCAAGATGTCTTGATTGCCAGTCGTCACGTTAACGGAAATCAAACGATCGCCTTCGTCGAGGTTAATCGCATTGAGGCCAGAACGACGGATATTACGGTATTCTTCAATAGCCGTACGTTTTACAACGCCAAATTCAGTGACCATAAATAAATTTACATCTTCATGGACACGTTCAAGGTCGATCATAGTCGTAACGGATTCGCCTACCGCGAGTGGTAATACGTTAACCATAGCGGTACCGCGAGAGTTGCGGGAACCTGCTTCCGGCACTTCGTATGCCTTGAGGCGATATGCACGGCCTGTAGATGTGAAGAATAACAATGTATTATGGGTCCGCACATGCATAATTTGCGTTACATAATCGTCTTCCTTCGTCTTCATGCCGATAACGCCAGCGCCACCTTTATGTTGGTTGCGATATACGTTCGCGTTCATGCGTTTGATGTAACCTTGTTTAGTCAAGGTAATCACCATCTCTTCGTCAGCGATGAGGTCTTCTACATCAAGGTCGGACGTATCAATTGTGATTTCAGAACGGCGAGGGTCGCCGTATTTTTTCTTCATATCATCGAGTTCGTCTTTGATGATTTGACGTTGACGCGCTTCGCTACCCAAGATAGCTTTCAAGTCTTCGATCAATGCCAACAATTCCTTGTATTCCTCTTCGATCTTCTCGCGTTCCAAGCCTGTTAAACGGCGTAAACGCATGTCGAGGATGGCTACCGCTTGTTTCTCTGAAAGCCCGAATTTTTGCATTAATGCGTTGCGTGCAATTTCGTCAGTTTGAGAACTACGGATTGTGGCAATCACTTCATCGATATGGTCGAGAGCAATCAACAAGCCTTCTAAGATATGTGCACGCGCTTCGGCTTTGTTAAGCTCGAATTGAGTACGGCGTACGATAACGTCTAGACGATGATCTAAGTAGTAACCCAATACTTCTTTCAAATTCAATACGCGAGGATGTCCATCTACGAGAGCTAGCATAATCACGCCGAATGTTTCTTGAAGTTGAGTATGTTTATATAATTTATTAAGTACGATATCCGGTTGCACATCGGCGCGCAATTCAATAACGATGCGCAAGCCTTGGCGGTCAGATTCATCGCGAAGTGCTGTAATGCCATCGATAACCTTATCGCGGCTCAAGTTCGCAATTGTTTCAATTACGCGAGCCTTATTCACTTGGTAAGGAATCTCAGTCACTACGATCTTATGCTTGCCCTTAGACATCTCTTCGATGGTTGCACGAGCACGCATTTTAACGCTACCACGACCTGTGGAATACGCTTTTTTGATGCCTTCTCGGCCCAAAATGAGCGCTCCAGTCGGGAAGTCTGGACCTTTAATAGCGGTCATCAATTCATCTACAGTCACATCCGGATTGTCGATGAGCATCGCTAGGCCATTACATACCTCGTTGAGGTTATGTGGTGGAATATTTGTCGCCATCCCTACGGCGATACCGCTGGAACCATTGATGAGAAGATTTGGAATCTTCGCAGGCAATACAGTTGGTTCTTGCAAGCTTTCATCATAGTTCGGCATGAAATCAACAGTTTCCTTGTCGATATCGGCAAGCATTTCCGTTGTAATCTTCGCCATACGTACTTCGGTATAACGCATCGCAGCGGCACTATCGCCGTCGATGGAGCCAAAGTTACCGTGACCGTCAACCAAAAGGTAGCGCGTATTAAAATCCTGTGCCAAACGAACTGTCGCATCGTAAACGGATCTATCACCATGTGGATGATACTTACCGAGTACGTCACCGACGATACGAGCGGATTTCTTGTACGGTTTATTTGGCGTCATGCCTGTTTCGTGCATCGCGTACAAAATACGACGATGTACTGGTTTCAAGCCATCGCGCACATCTGGAAGCGCACGCATAACGATTACGGACATTGCATAATCGATGTACGCATTCTTCATTTCTTTATCAATCTGAACGGGATGAATATTCCCGTGGGACCATTGTTGGTCTGCCACAATCTCACCTCATTTTACTAACACTGATACTAATTCATCATATAATTATAGCATTTTTGCGTATATAACGCTATATTTTGTAAAAGTTCCTTCCCATTACATGGCCCAATTGTACAACTGTTGCCCAACTGTAATTAATTCTATAAAATATAGTAACCTCTATCTCTTATTTAATGAGCCGCATGTTGTATCATATGATCTAAAATGCTAACAAAATCTCGTTCTACAGCCGAAGTGTCGTTACCAGTACTGCCAATGCCTGTTAGCATGGTTTCTTTCCAGTCATTTTTTGCCATAAATCGAAAGGCGATCAAATACTTAGCTTTTGTTTTGTCCGCTTCTCCTTTTGGTAGATAATAAAAGCCTACGCTTCTATCAGAAGGAGGGTGCAATAACGCTGGGTTGTCTTGCGGTTTATACAGACTATATATAGATTTCATAAAGGTTAGAATATCTTTACCTTTTACAGATTCGTCTACAAAGATAATCTCATCATATGTGAATAAAGATATCTTATTAGTACTTGCCACACGTGTCGCTTTAGACTTAGCTAACTCCAAGGCTTCCTCGTGCGTCGCCATCCGCATGCCATACTGCTTAGCACGCTCCACTAACGAACCATTCAAATGAACTAAATACGCTTGTGAATACGCAAAGTCCGCATCATTTTTTCGCTCGCCACCAGGGGCCGGCAAGGTTGGTCGCTTTACTACAGAATTTGTGGTAAAGGAAAAACCATTACTTTCATCATAAAACACATACACATTTCGCTGGAATGGCTTCTCCTTCTCTACCACAGACGACTGGAGAACAAGATTCGGATGCACAACCGAAAACTCCTTCTCCACACTAGACTTGATATCCTCTGGTGTAGCAGGATCACCATTCTCCGTCGTCCAAATGAAAGAACAACCACTCAACACAACACTACAAACACACACCAAAACCAACAACACAAACCTAACAAACAAAGGCATACACAACCACACCTCTCTCCAAATATTCCATGTGTATCAAATAATTCTATCAAATATGTAGCCACAATTATTGATAAAATCAGCTGATTGTTGATACTCTACTTCACTGCCTTTTCCCAATCAGGGGCCTCGCCCCATGCGAAAGGAAAAGGGCTTTTGTTGTTAATGGTCGAAGCAACTAGTTAATAGAAAACATAAGTATGGATGGGACGAATTCACATATAACGTTATAAAAAAGGGATTCCCTTATTGATGAGCGACTTAGCTCGCTTTGGAGCGAAGAGATAAGTGAATCCCTTTTTTAACAATCTAGCATATTTGTATTCGGGCCCCATCCATACTATTTTCGGTTATTCGTCATTAACAACAATCACTTAACTAGCGCATCCAATTTATTCATACGAAAATCTTCTATCACATTCATAAATTTTTTATTATGTATCGGGTTCTCTCTCATTCCGAATAGATGGCTATTACAATCACAGTCACTACAGCCGAAGTTTGGCACATTCCATTCCGCAACGCCACGCACCGCATCAGCGAGAGCACATTCCGCATCATTCCAACTGGTGCGTATTGGCAAACCTGCTATCATTTCGCAGTGACCCCGGAAGTAATCTAAATGCCAGTGCATTTTCTTCCGTTTTCGTTTATGACGTTCAATGCGTTTCGTCAAATTTGCCTTCGCAGAACCAACGTACATATAGTAACCAGATTTAAAATGCATCATCCCTTTAGAACCGATTTCAAGATCGAGATTGTGATCGAGGTGCATGACCATCACATACACACCACTATCATGAGCCTCTGTATCGAGGACGCTACTAGGATAGGAACATTCATGTGTCACCGTAGGCATGGTGAAAGTCTCATTCCACGCCACAGCAACGGCTTTCCAATCTAACGAAGGTGCCACCTCTTTAAAGGTACGGGCAAATTCCAAGTCCGTATGATAATCTGGCAAGAACCACTGCGCTTGGTCCCATTGTACGAGGAATAGAACGCCTGTGTGGTAACCTTCGTTTTGTAATTCTTTCAGATGCAATAAATGCTTGCGGCCTCGCTCTGTAATAGCATCAGGGAACATGGCGCCCGTCTTGGAAAACAAGGTGCAGGACTTAACCTCTAGTAAGAACTCATCGCCCTTATCATTGGTGAGGAGCAAATCAAAACGGGAAGATGTGCCGTGTAGTTTAACCGTATACTCTCGTCTAACTATGCGCCATTCCTCCCAACCAGGGATCAGTTTATTTTCGATTAAATGCTGCGCCACATCGTTGCTATAGTTTGTGTCGAGCATAATCACAATACCATCGCGCTCGATGCCTACCACGCGGTATTTCGTTTTTGCATCAGGCTTATCATGAGGCACGATATACATCGTTACACCCGTAAATAAGAGCTCCCACATGCGCCCTGGGTTAGGCAAATGAGCAAGCACACTTTCACCATTCAAATCTAAAGTCACCACAAAACGATTCGGGCGACCTATATATGTTGCTTTTAAAATTGTATCGTAAAGGACTTTCATCATATCTCCTACATCAAGAATATTCTATGTATCTATTATACGATATGTTACCCTTGGGTTTCATCTATAAACAGTATCATATATAATTATAGTTAGTAACAATCAATAATTAATATTAAAAAGTTCTATTTTTGTAGCTGTGGTTACATTATTGTTTGTTAAAATGGTTTATACTAAGAGCGTCGGGTCAGTATTCTAAATACCCATACTGATCATTACGCCGGGTTTTGACGAGGCATCGCATTAGTTGATCTCATCCCACTTGTCCGTATATATGTGCGAAGCTTTTACAAAACCCTACGGCGTAAATAATTAATATATAAAGAATTACATAGATTAACTAAGTAGTTTTAGCCACTATTCTCCGCAGAGAGGGCTCGAGAAAGGATTTAACATGGCACAAATTGCAGCAAATTTACAACGCATTAAAAACGGCCAACGCCGTTATGCAATTACACCTCGCGTTCCAGCAGGTTTCATTCAACCAGATCAATTACAAAAATATATCGACGTAGCGAATGAGTTCGGCGCTGTTCTTAAATTAACTGGCAGCCAACGCATTATGATTACGAATTTGAAAGCAGAAGACGTAGATAAGGCATGGGAAATGCTTGGCATGGAGCCAGCATACACTGTGTCCAACCGCGTGCGCAGCGTAAAAATCTGCCCAGGTACCACCTTCTGTAAACGCGCTAAACAAGACAGCGTACATCTTGGCATGCAAATTGAACGCAAGTACTTGTCCCTTGAAATGCCAAGCAAAATGAAAATCGGCGTATCCGGTTGTCCAAACTCTTGTACTGAAAGCCGCATGAAAGATGTGGGCGTTATCGGTACTGTAGATGGTTGGAATGTATACGCTGGCGGTAGCGGCGGTGCGCATCCTCGCATCGGCGACCTCATCGCAGAAGTTAAAACTGAAAAAGAAGCTCTTGCATTAGTTGATCGAATCATCGCATACTATAAAGAAAACGCACAAATCGAACGCATGGGCGAATTCATCGACCGCATTGGTTTAGAGGCTTTCAAAGCAGCTGTATTGGGCGACCTTGAAGGGGCTCCAGCTGAAAGCAAGTCCGAAGAACCAGCTGTGTTCTTGCCTGGTCAAGGTAACGATCCTGAAGTCGAAGCACCTCGCCTCGAAGCAGGCTCCCCTATCACTCCAGACACAATCATTCGCGACATCGTGGAAACCTATCCAAATGTTGTGCCAGTATTACAAGGCATTGGCATGGGTTGCCTAGGCTGCCCTTCTGCAACAGCTGAGCCATTATGGCAAGCCGCAGAAATTCACGGTTTTAATGTATACGATTTAGTAGAGAAATTAGAAACAGCACGAAAAGGAGCTTAATATGTCCGCATTCTTAGGTCACATCCATTACTGGTTGTATCGTAAAATTCAATTGCTCGTTGAGCGTGAAAACTTGATTTTAGAAAAAACAACTAAAGTTGTTGATGATTTGGCGGAGGAATTACACTCCATCTCCGTAGATACATACGGTGAGCCAATCAATCCAAGCATTCCTTTGGAAAACATCATCGACCACGGCAATATCCACGGCTGGTTAGCTAACCAAATCAACATTGCTTCCGTTCGTGAAGCAGCTTTCATCAGAGATATGCTCGACACAAATTCCGGCGATGAAGCAGTACACGTGGTAACAGCTATTCTCGATGCCTTTGCAGTGCAAGGCCAAGCATGTGGCGTTGTGGCACAAGACAGCCTTGAGGAGCACACTGCACCAGCGATTTACAATGCGCTACAAAACTTCTACGTAAATGGCATGCCTTGCGATGGCGGTGACCAAGTGGTTTCTGAAAGCCCAGACGAGTTTACATGGGTTGGTGACCACAGATTACAAGCAGGCTACTGGCGTACAGCGGGCGTTGACCCTAAATTCATGGCATTAGCATACCAAACATGGTTCGAAGCTTTTGTGAAAGCTATCGATCCAGCCTTTGAACTTGTAACGACAGAAGAAAACGGTACACGTTTGTACTCCATTCGTAAAAAATAATCAATGACTATCTGATCAATCAAATGACTACCTAATCTCAGATATATGTACTAAAAACGAGCGTAAATTACGCTCGTTTTTTCATGCCTAATAGTTGATACATAACCTAATCTAGTAGAGAACATACATCCCCCTTCTATTTATAGCCTACTAATGCTTCCACCTTATTCATTCTATGATTTATGTGCGAATTTTGAATTTTCTATATATTTCTTCAAAACTGTAGCTACAGGCACAGCATTGATAAGCAATATCATTTATAATATAATTATAAGGTAATTACACAATGTAAAATTAAATGTTAGCGTAAGCTTTCAAAACATAAAAATCTAGAATTAGGAGGTCTATTATGGCAGGCACAGTTAATCAAGAATTAGGTTTATTATTCCAAGGCCCTAACTATGTAATCGTGAAAAAAGGCGGCAAAGCTGGTGAAAAGGTGGAAAAACACAACCACCCTGAAGCTAATGTCATTTTTACAGTTGTAAAAGGTAAAGTACAAGTGTTCCTTAACGAAACGGAAGAACATGTACTCGTACCAGGCCAAGTATTGGAATTCAATGGCGATAACTACATCCAAGCAACACTCGTAGAAGACAGCGAGTTCGTTGTAAACCTCATTCACAAACCTGAATAAAATACCAAAGGACAGTTGATACAAGCAACTGTCCTTTTTATATGGTGTATGTATTAAAAAGAAATAATATAGTTATTAGGTTTTATATAGCTATTTAGTGGTTCAGTTATATCCATAGTTATTAAATCCCCACAAGATAATACATAATCTAAAGAGTATTCTTTTAAAAGGAGTTATAAGTTGTAAATTCCCCCACATCAAAGCGTTTCGTATGACCCGGCGCAGGAGCACAATCCGGATGCGGATATCCTATTGGAAAGATGGCTACAGGAATGATATTGTCAGGCAAGTTATATGCCTTGCGTACTTTAGCAGGATCAAAGTGAGCAATCCACGTTGTGCCTAAACCGATATCGGCAACGGTAAACATAATATGAGAGCCTACAATGCTAGCATCTACAACACCCATATCCGCATCATCGTATTCACGTTTCCAGCTCACCGTATTATCGTAACAAACAATGATTGCCAACGGTGCATTAAAGTGACCATTTGTGCAGCCTTTTAGTTTGTTTAAGCTCTCTTCAGAATTTAATACAAGCAGTCTTTGCGGCTGGTAGTTATGAGCCGTAGGTGCTAATCTAGCTACTTCTAACAAAATATCTACCTTCTCTTGCTCCACTGGTCGAGTATCGAATTTTCGAATCGAATACCGTTCTGTGGCTAATGCTTTAAATTCTTTCATTAAATCTCACTCCTTTATCGGATTTATCAAAATATATTTTAAACAGTAAGTATCCCATACAATAAACTACCCCCTATCTGATTACTCAGTTAGGGGGGTTTTGTGCTTATTATTTTTTAAGACGGCTAATTACTTCGTTAGTAATGTTTTCGATTTTGCTGTTTGCGTCAGCAGCACGAATTGTGTATGGATCATCCAATATTACGTCCATTTGTTTTTCAACACGGATAGCTTCAACAGTGTTATGAATTGCTTGCATCATAGGTTGAGCAATTTTATTGATTTCTTCGTTTTCTTTTTGAAGCAATGGAGCTACAGTTTTGTTGAATTCTGCTTCTGCTTGTGCAGAGTCTTTAATCTTTTCAATTTCTTGTACTTTTTTTTCGATTTGTGGACGGTATTGAGCGTCTACTTGTTGCATTTTCATATCTAATGCACCATAGCCAGGGTAGCTATTTACTACTTGGCTCATATTTACTAAGCCAATGTTAGCAGCACTTGCTACTGCAGCAGTAGCAGACATAGCACCAACGATAGCTAAGGTAGTCAATTTTTTAGATAATTTCATCTGAAATCCTCCTCGATTAAAAGTGTCACTATACAATCCAATAGTGTACTATTTTTACTATAACAAATCTTGCTAACTTTCACAAGACTATGATAAATAGCATAATAAAGACCTATGAACTACTTATGAAAGTTATGAGAACTTAAAATAATACCCACAAGCATACTCTGAGACCCTTAAAGCAGTCGATACAGACATATTCAGAACACACATGTGGGCATTTCGGCTTTCACCAATTATTTATAATTTATCATCAAATAATGGTTTATTATTCACTGAATTATTGTTCATCATTTAAATAGATGTATTTATCGGATTTCAATTTAGATACAAGATCAGGCACCAACCCGATAAGACGATCAAAGCTGCTGCTGTAAGGGTTGCCCTTAATGTTGAACAATTCGATGCGGTCACCTTTAATAACAAGGATTGCACTTGGTTCCATTTTGGCACCACCGCCACCGCCACCACATTCTTGATTTTTATTAGCTGTACTATGGTTCGTACCAGTACCAAAACCAAAGGTTACGTCAACGAATGGAACGAGCGTGGTATCGCCGATTTGCACAGCTTCACCAACTACAGTTTCCACTTTAATCATATTTTTGAATTTCTCGAATAGGACTTCCAAATTCTCTTTTACATTACTGTTCTCCATCACAGTACCTCCGCTTTTTGTGAAAGTATCATAGCTATAATAATACAGCTCATATACTCAATTGACTTAATATATCCTTACGCTGTTTGGCCTTGTGCGGCTTTTAGCTTTTCTAGTTGCTTTGCTTCCTTCCGTTTAACCCAGAAGACACGAGCACTTTCACCCAATAGGGAACGCATAGGTTTAGATACCAAAAATCTAGTACCATACCACGCCAATACGGCAAGAATCATACGACCTTTGATATAACCACTGCCTTCAGCTACCCAGTTCACATAATCTATCTCAATAGACTCTGCTTGCTCAGGCCAAATGCTATACAACATAGATGCAATAAGCCCCATCCGATACGGATCGCCAATACCAAATCGGCCCTCTATAACCATATCACGTGGTTTAGAGTGGTTATAGCATCGTTTCGACACAAGGAATATCTGACGCCACAACTCTGTATTTCTCAAGTGTTTCATGAACCAGAATGTAGGAATTTCAGACTTGAATGATGCTACCGGATCATTAGGATCAGGCTTTCCAAAACGTTGTTTCACAGTCGTTTTAATATCATTTACCTTCGTAAATACCTTTTCCTTGATAGATCCGTCACTATTAAAAGTAACACGACTTACTACTTCATCATCATCTTGAATGTGAGCCGTTGGATCTTGTTGAATCGAGTCATACCGATCAGCACGAGCTTGTGCATCCATATCCTTAGATTCCGCATCAGGTCGTTCAATACGTTCCTCTTGATTAGGTGAGCTACCCGCTCCTGGTGATTCATCATCACCAAAGGTTGCACTAGAACCTTGAGAGCTCTTCAAGTCATCAAAGCTTGTGCCGCTGGAGCTTGTAGTTGGATCTTGTCCGCCTCCTTGCATAACCTTTGCAAAGGCTTCTGCCATGTCGCCATCATCGTCCATTACCTTTTGATATTCTTCATCTACACGATTTTCAAGCCATTGTTCATAATCTTTCACAGGACCGATCTTAAGTACACCTAAAACGTATAATTCCTTAAAAAATGGTTTATTTTGAATGTACGCTAAGTGGAGTGAAAATACGCGCCACAGCCATTTGATGCGCAGCTCACCACGATATGGCGTCCGTCCATCAATTTCGATGCTATATGTGATTGGTGCCAGTAGGATAGTCAAGATGAGTGCTACAATAATGGCCACAATAACGAGGCCCACAATAGCCACTGTACTCAACCACATCACCTCCTTAGGTGTTCCTATGATTAGTTTTCAATACCTTTTCGAGCCATTACACCTTGTAGGTAGTAATGTTTAATCTCTTTCATCTCCGTTACGAGATCTGCCTCATCAATTAATTCTTGAGGAGCCCCACGGCCCGTAAATACGAGTTCCGTTTCTGGATGACGAGCATCGAGTAAAGCTTTAGTTTTATCCCATGTAATGAGTTCAAAGAAGAGAGCCATATTGTACTCATCAAGTACAACGAGATCGTACTCACCACTGCTAATCGCAGCGAGTGCATGTTCATAGCCTTTTTCAATGAGAGCTACATAATCCTTCGGAGGATTACCAGACTCAAAGACAACGACTTCATCACCCCATTTAGCAAGTTCATCCTTACTCT
Source organism: Veillonella parvula (assembly GCA_947096075.1). Lineage (GTDB taxonomy): Bacteria > Bacillota > Negativicutes > Veillonellales > Veillonellaceae > Veillonella > Veillonella parvula_C. Next base: position 16,026 of record CAMUQE010000019.1, read on the forward strand.
TCATCCCTTCTTTGATGATAAAGAATGGCTTGCCCACAGTTTCTAACGTTAAATTTGTTAAGGTAGGTAAAATAGTATGTTCACTATATACTTTAGATTTCATAAATTGTAAGAAGAGGACTTTCTTGCCAGCACCGATGGCACGAATAGCTAGGCCAATTGCGGCAGTCGTTTTGCCCTTGCCTTCACCGGTATAAACTTGTACATAGGCCTTCATAGATATACCTCCGTTCATATACTTTTATTTTACAATATATATATACAAAAAGAAAGAAAAAGAACTTGTTATAAGCGCATGTGCACGCATAACAAGTTCTTTTCATATGTATTGTATTTAATTTTGAGTATATAGTATTTGATTTACGTGTACCACAATTGATTTTGCGTATCTAATTGCTAATTGGTAAGAAAATCATAGGATCTACAGGTGTATTGTTGAGGCGTACCTCGTAGTGAACGTGGGCACCCGTACTTTTACCAGTACTACCCATCAAAGCTATGGTTTGACCTTGTTTCACGCTCATCCCTACTGTTACCAATACGGCACTATTATGGCCATAACGGGTAACAAATCCATTGCCATGATCGATTTCAACGAGGTTACCATAACCGCCGCTTGTATACCCTGCAAAGGTTACCACCCCTGCCGCAGTAGCTACGATTTGGGAACCATAGTCATCGGCAATATCGATGCCTTCATGGAATGCACCAATAGCACCCGTAACTGGATCAACACGGCTACCAAATGGAGATGTAATAACACCCTTACTCGGCCAAATACTAGGTGTCGTACTATTCACAGCACCACCAGAACCAGCGGAGAAGTTGATGGATTGTAATGCCATCAAATCTTGTGCGCCACCATCACGAAGAATATTGCGCATCGTATAGAAGCTAACAAGCAATTTTTGTGCTTCCTTATCCATTTTGGACAGTCGAGCCGATAATTGTGCCGCTGTTAACGTCTGTACTTCGCTATTATCAGCGGCTTCTTGCTTTGGGTCGCTACCATCCCCGCCACCTTGAGCTGGTGTACCAGATTCAGCACCCTTTAACATTTGCTTATTCTCTTCACTAATTTGATTTAAGTTTTGAATTTTCTTATCCAGAACCTCTGTTTTTTGTTGTAACAATTTCAACTGTTCCGATTGCAATTGCGTTTGTTGTCGTAATTGCACAACCTCAGCCTGACGCACGATGCCCCAAATACCGAGTACCAATGCCAAGACCAATACTACAGAACCAATAATGGCAACGAGTTTCGCTTGTTTGGTAGTTAATGTCAATATGCAGTTGTCACCATTTCTTTCAACTTTGTTTGAAATGAATGCCGGTAATTTCAACATAAAACTTCCTTATTTCGAGACGATAGCGCTCGTCAACGCTTCCTCATTGGTACGCTCACCCAACGCTTCGTTCAAACTTTCTAATTCCTCTTGTGAAAGACTTACTAAACTTTTACCTTTCACAATAGGTTTACTAAAAATACGAGATTCATTACGACCGTAAATACTGGAGATACAGATGCCATTATTGTTGCCATCTAGCAAGGTAAGAGCAAAGGACAAATCATTCCCGATATTTTCAAAGGCATTATACTTAATAAAGCCAATTTTTTGTATCGTATTGCTCTGAATATTGCGGATTGCCACTTGCTCGGATAACAAGGACTCAAGGCCCTTTGCAGCATCGCGAATTTCACTAACCTCTACAGATAATTTACGTTCTAGGCTCGCACCATGCTCCCCTTGCATAAAGAAATCATATTTCTTTTTCAAGCTACCTAAACGGATGTGTAAGATTACACAATATACGAATAACACTATAACAAGAACGATGGTAACCATGCCTATCCACGGTTGAATCGATTCGAACATGTATTTTCCTTCCTATACAATCATCAAAACTCCAACAGTTAATTATACCATTCCTATTGTGAAAGTTAAATGACTGCATGCAATTTAATTTAATATATCTAATATAGATAAACGATAGCTATATAACAATGTATATAACAAGTATGTAATGTATATCTAAATGTATGTGTTACATACATATTACATATGCTACTTATTAGCCCTCTAGTTCGTCAACAAATGGGCTTATTGCTCGTTCTAGTATACCATGTAGGGATGCTATGAGTACACCGTAATTTACGATGGGCGTACCTTGTACAACAGCACATTCAATACGTCGCAACACCTCACGGCGTGTGAGCATACAAGCTCCACAGTGGATAATCAAATCATACTGAGATACATCCTTTGGGAATGCTCCCCCACTAGTGAATTCTAACTGTAAATCTGTATGACCTTGCTTCTTTAAAAGATTAGGTATTTTTACAGTCCCAATATCATCGCATTGACGACGATGTGTACAACCTTCACTGATAAGCACCTTGGAGCCAGCTTTCAAATTTTTAATAGCCTTAACACCAGTTACTAAATCCTGTAATTTCCCCTTGAACCGTGCCATCAAAATAGAAAAGGACGTCAATGGAATCGAATCGGGGGTCAACTCATCAACCCGATCAAATGCTTGGGAGTCACAGATTACCATTTTAGGTGGATTCTTAAGAGAGTGAATCATAGCCGGTAATTCTTCTGTTTGACAAACTAATGCTAAGCCTTTGTGATCGAGAATTTCTCGGATAGTCTGTACCTGTGGCAAAATAAGTCGCCCCTTTGGTGCAGCACTATCGATAGGACATACAAGAATAATTGTATCCCCCTCTTCAACTAAACCTTGTAAAAGAGTTTGCTCCCCTTCTACATCAAGTGGTGTTACCCCCCCGAGTAAATCAAGCAACTCTAAGCGCTTAGCATCAGATGTGAAGTCAGCAGAACCAATAACAGTAGCTAAGTCTGATAAGCCTGTATGGGCAGCTATATAGCCCTCCCCCACTATAACTTTTCCGACAATATCTTTAGAATCATCTAAATTGTTTGTAATCTTACTTATATTGTCTACGGATTCTTTTATAGTTCCTTTAGACTTTACTATATTCTCTTTAAGCTCATCTATATCATTTTTATATAAATGCTTATCGAATTTAGTCGAATTAATTTCATTTATAAAAAGCGCGATAGGTACATTATTTTGTTTTAAAAGACCTAACCAATGCATATC
>CAMUQE010000020.1 GCA_947096075.1 Veillonella parvula
ATTCTGAGAGTGTTTTATTGTACAGTTTTGATCATATTTTAAGTCTTGGAATAAAGAGCCGCCACGATATACATTTAAGATTTGTAAGCCACGACAGATGCAAAAGATAGGAGTTTGTCTTTCTTCTGCTGCTTTGATTAAAGCAAAGTCGAATTGATCGCGCTCCGGAAATACATCGCCAATACCTTGCAAAGGTTCTTCTCCATAGTGGAGAGGGTATACATCATGACCGCCAGATAATAGTAAGCCGTCAAGTTTTGCTACCGTTTCGCGAGCTACATCAAGATTTTGGGTAAATGGAATTATAACAGGAATGCCACCAGTCTCCTCAATAGAACGAGGATAGTCTTGGTTTACGTAAGAACGCAATAAATCTACGTAAGGACCACCATTATCTCGTAAGATATTGCCAGATATGCCAATGAATGGTTTCGTCATAATATCACCTCATATGTGTAAAAAACTGTACAACCTTATGTTAGTGTATCAGATTTTATGGATAAAAACACTACTAATAGATATAATTATAAGACTTATAATAGAGAAAATATGTTAAAGTTGATACATTTTACTATATTTTCTTTCAAGATATAGTTGTATATGTTTAGTGCGAAACATGATATGATAAACTACGAATGAACTGTGCGGGAGGTTTACTATGGTTTTTCTAACATCTTTACAAAGTATCATACCTATTGTGCTACTTATTTTGTTAGGATATATATTAAAAGGGCGGGGCATGTTTAATCCTACCTTTAGCGGTAATTTATCGCGATTTATCATGTCGGTTGCATTACCAGCGGGAGTATTTGTATCTGTATTACATCACCTACATACTTCTGATATATGGAATTTACGATATGGCATGTTAGTGGTTGTCCTAACATATGTTATCGCATATATCGTAGCGTTTATTATGATGAAAATGTTGAAAGTTCCTAAAGGACGACGTGGTATTTTTATCAATATGGTAGTAAATGATAACTGCTTGTTTATTGGGTTACCAGTGCAAATTGCACTTTTTGGTCAAGATGCGCTGCCGTATTTCCTGTTATATTACATCGGTAACACTATTTCCGTATGGATGGTGGGAGTATTCCTTATAGAACTAGATCCATTGCCAAATTCTGAAGTAGATTTTAATAATGGCTCCCATAAGATTGATAGTATAAATAATAGTTCAGTATCTACTGAAGGTAAAAGCAAGAAACATAAATTTGATTGGAAGAAGTTATTACCACCACCATTGTTAGGTTTTTTTGTGGCCTTAATCTTCTTGTTTTTTGAAATTCCTTTACTTCCAATTTTGCATACTACCTTGAATTACTTAGGTGATATGGTAACCCCACTATCCTTGATTTATATAGGTATTGTACTTCATGATGCGGGCTTAAAAAGCATGCGTTTAAATAAAGACTCCATCGGTGGAATTGTAGGACGATTTGTCATTTCTCCGATTATCATGTTCTGTCTGATTACGGTCTTACAATATGGAGCAGGTATTGTATTAGAGCCAATCGCAATCATCACCTTTGTTGTACAATCAGCAGGACCAGTCATTGCTGTATTACCAATTGTAGCTAATGAATCAAAAGCTGATTTGCCATTTGCTACAGGTCTAGTTATGATCAGTACCATATTATTTGTTGTAGTAATTCTAATTATAATGGAAATTTTAACAATGATAGGTATACAAGCTTAAAATAAGGAAAAGATTAAAATAAGTAAATAAAAAATAGGTTCCTAATGGTCATATAGGTGGTGACTATTAGGAACCTATTTTTATGTAAGTATATACAGCTTATCTAAAGAATCTACCAACGAGTGGCATACTAGCACCATCGTTTTTATTAAGGCCTTTTAAAAGAACCATGATAATTACGTATAGTAATAATCCTTCAATACCTGTGAGTATAAAGTTAGCCCACATTGGTAGGATGTCTATTAAATAATGGTAACTCATGAAAATAAGTATACCCATAACACCGGCACTGACCACGTTTTTCCAAAGCAGGGAAATATCAAGGAAGTAGCCTGTGTATTTTTTGATATAAATCAAGTTGAGTAATGCGGCAAAGCCAATATCAGCAACGGTTGCCCAGGCGGCACCGCCGATGCCAAGCCAAGGAATAGCAGTCAGTGTCCAGTTAAGGATGACCTTGATTATGAGAGAAATTCCCATATTTATGACTGGAATACGTGGTCTATTGAGACCTTGTAGAATACCTGTTGTTACTTGATGTACACCTAGGAAGAATATAGAGAATGCCGTGATTTGCGTTGCTAGTTCTGCCTTAGGCGCATTGTAAATCAGTGTAACAGTTGGGGCAGCAAGTACATATAATAGCACTGTAAATGGTACGGTTGCCATAAATGTTAAACGCATAGAGCCAGCAGTGCGATCATATATACCTTGATGATCGCGTTTTGCAAAGGCATGAGAGATAGCTGGTACAATGCTTGTCGCAAGGGCTGCGGTAATGATGGTAGCCAAGTTGATGAGCGGTACCGCCATCCCAGTAAGGTAACCGAAGAGTTCTGTTACTTCGTTCATTGGGAACCCAGCATCTAATAAGCGACGTGGTACGATAAGTAAGTCGAGATTCGCCGTCAACGGTAACATGATACTTGCTAAGGAAATTGGTATGGACAAGGTTAAGAGTCGTGACAAAATTTCTTTAGCTGATTCACGGGGGCCATCGTAGCTTTCACCAGTACTACTTGCCTTAGGTAATTTGTAGTAGTAATACAACAGCACCAGGAAGGCCCCAAAAGCACCTACACCAGCACCTAAGCTAGCGCCACCTGCCGCGGCCGGTAAGCCGTAAGGTAATAAAATAGCAGCAGCACCAAGCATAACGATGACCCGTAGCAATTGTTCTACAATTTGGCTAATCGCCGTAGGCGTCATCATTTCATAGCCTTGGATATACCCGCGGAAACAGGAAATCCATGTTACAAAGAATACTGCCGGAGCGAGCGCGATGATAGAGTAGTAGGCACGGCTTTCAGCAATGAGACCACTAGAGATTAACCAATCTGCACCAAAGTACATGGCAAGACTGGCGATAAAACCTGTAATAGTCAACATTGTAAAAGAAATATTGAATACTCTCTTAGCACCACTAAAGTCGTGTAAGGCTAATCGTTCTGCCGTCAAAATAGAGATGGCAATCGGCACACCTGCGCTCGAAATTTGCAATAGTAACAAATAGATAGGAAAGGCCATCTGGTAGATGCCGATCCCTTCACCGCCCAAGATGCGGGATAGAAGAATCCAGTTGATACTACCGATGGCTTTCACTACGAAACCGGCAATGGTTAAAATTAAGGTTCCTTTTAAAAATCCACTAGCCATTGATTATAGTTTGTTGGAAGAACCCAATACATTTTTAATTTTGTGAGCTACCATGCCTTTAATAGCATCACGAGCAGGTCCTAAGTATTTACGAGGGTCAAATTCGGATGGGTTTTGAGCCAAGTATTCACGTACAGATGCGGTCATAGCAAGACGAAGGTCTGTATCGATGTTGATTTTGCAAACCGCCATTTGAGCTGCTTTGCGAAGCATTTCTTCAGGAACGCCTTGAGCACCAGGAATATTGCCACCGAATTTATTACATTTTGCTACGAATTCAGGCAATACGGAGGATGCCCCATGCAATACGATAGGGAAGTTAGGCAATAATTCGCCAACTTTTTTCAAACAATTGAAGTCGAGGTAAGGGTCGCCTTTGAATTTGTAAGCACCATGGCTAGTACCAATAGCGATTGCTAAGGAGTCTACGCCAGTTAGGTGTACGAATTCAGCAGCTTGTTCTGGGTCTGTAAAGCGAGCATCTGCATCGGATACGTTTACATCATCTTCAACACCAGCCAAACGGCCTAATTCTGCTTCTACTACAACGCCATGAGCGTGAGCATATTCAACAACTTGTTTAGTGATTTTTACGTTTTCATCGAAATCATAGTGAGATGCGTCGATCATAACGGATGTGAAACCACCATCTACACAGTCTTTACAGATTTCAAAGGAATCGCCGTGATCAAGGTGAAGAGCAATCGGTAAGTTGCTGTCTTCAAGAGCTGCTTCTACGAGTTTTACAAGGTAAATATGTTTAGCATATTTACGAGCACCTGCAGATACTTGCAAGATAAGAGGGGATTGTTCCTCTTTCGCTGCATCTACGATACCTTGTACGATTTCCATGTTGTTTACATTGAAAGCGCCAACAGCATAGCCGCCTTCATAGGCTTTTTTGAACATTTCTGTAGTAGTAACTAATGGCATGTTGTCCTCCTTGGCCATAGGGCCTGTCATATCATGTTATTAATACTGTGACTGCTAGTATTCCTAGCGCATATGAGCTAGATAAAAAACTAGTGTTATTGCAATCATATATCAATTCAAGTTAAGTATATCAAGAAACACTATAAAGGGCCAATATTTTTTGTATAACTTGTGCATAAAATTCGTCTTGTTTTGTGACCCATGTGGGTTATTTCTGTGTAGTAGCATTTATTTAGAGAGTTATATCAGCTCAATCGTTTAGCAATACTTTCATATCCTCCGGTATTTCTGCATGCAGTTCGAGCCATTCATTTGTTATGGGATGGTAAAAGCTGACGCGCGCTGCATGCAGTGCTTGGCGTTGGATAGATTCTAGATGACCACCGTATAAGTCATCGCCCGCAAGGGGATAGCCTAGTTGAGATAAATGAACTCGAATCTGATGGGTGCGTCCTGTGTGCAATAAGCACCGTACATGGGTAAACTGATTATAAGATGTAAGCGAGTTGTCAGTTGAACATACATTACTATTATTATTCATTGTAATTACATCATCAGAATTAATCTTACCACTACTGATTTTGCTTGTATTTTTACTAATAATAGTTATATCCGTGCGAGCCGGCTTTCCTTGGACTGTACAACAGCGTTCAATGATACTGCCTGGTTTACGACCTATAGGCCAGTTAATGCTTATAGGCACAGCAGGGAGATGTCCCTCTACAATGGCGTCGTAGCTTTTGTAAAAATGGGTGTGTTTTTTATCAAAAGCATGTTGGACCACCGATGTTTTAGCAATGATGACAATACCTGAGGTATCCTTATCTAATCGGTGTACGGGATGGAAATCATAGTGCTGATCTGTTTCTTGGTAGTAATGAAGTACACCATTTGCCAACGTATGATCTCGGACGATAGAAGTAGGGTGCATAAGAATACCAGCCGCCTTATTTATGACTAAAATATATTCGTCCTCATATATGATATCTAAACTCATAGGACTTAGGCTAAACTCTTGCTCTGGAGTTAACTTCATAACGAGATGGTCGCCACCGTGAATGAGGGTATTCCAATTGGCAGGTTTATTGTTAACTGTTATGATGCCATTATTTCGTAAGCGTCGTCTCATGCGCTGGGAAATATGTTGTTGTTTTATAATGTGATTCATAGATTGTGTATGTACATCAGAGTTTACAATCAAGTCGATTATCGTTGCTGTTTTCATACGTATTATTATAGCAAATAAAATAAAAATGAAGAATTTTTCATAATTCGTTGTATTTGTGAAGGTCGATATAGTATAATTTGAATTGCTGAATTTTATGCATTATTTATGTGTGAACTTTTTACTGTAAAACTGTGTGTTTAGTTATAACAGTTTATTTTATGAACTATATATGTATGTTAAGGACTGTATGGTTATAGCTTATTCTATAAAAGGAGAGGTTTATGAATATTAACAAGAAATCTTTATTAGTCGCATGTGTGTTAGTGGCTATGTCTACAACTACTTTCGCAGCATCTACTACAACATCTACTAGTAGCACAACGGTAACAAACCACGATACACCAACATCTACTAGTACACGTGTTACTCGTGAGCAACATACAACAACTACATCAACTTCTACTGTGCGCACAGAAAGCTCTAGCTCCACTAAAAGCACAAAAGCTAGTGTAGGCGTTATGACTCCTCAAAAGCTTGAAGAACGTAGTGCACTTTCTGGTTATATCGCAGCTGACGTGTCAAGTGCATTAAACCCTTATCGGGATGCACCAAAATCTTTGAAATCTGGTAAAGGTACTACTTTCAAAAATGATGAAGTTCTTGAACATGGTGTATTAGCATCTATGAAACAAGGCGGTAAATGGGGTATTATTCGTCCAGATGGTACTGTTGCTATTGAACCTAAGTACAAAGAAATTAAAGATGTTGATTATAAAACAGGCAATGTGTTAGCTCAAGTAGATAAGAAAACAGAAACTTGGGTTACACCTAAGGGTGTGGAAATCTCTGAAGAGGAAGCTTTAAAAGAACGTGTTAAACAAGAAGCAACTCAAGAGTATCCAAGCGATTCCTATGTAGAGTTTAAAGAAAAAGGCAAATACGGCTTTAAGACTACTGACGACAAAGTAGTGATTGCTCCACAATTTCGTCAAGTTGTGACTGGTTTTAGCGAAGACCGTGCTTTTGTTAAGAATGCTAAAGGTAAAATCGTAGCTATTGATGGTACTGGTAAAGAATTATTTAATGCTCCTTCTAAAGAGGTATATGCATTCCGCAATGGTCTTGCTGAATATCGTCGCTCCGTAAGTGGTTTTAACTTAGGTGGTCTTGTAGGTGGCTTTATCGTGGGTGGTATCCTTGGTGGTGCACTTTTAGGTGGTCAACATTACCACATAGGTGGTTTTGCTTATGATGGTGCAAAACGCGGCTATATCGATCGCTCTGGCAACATTGTTATCGATAGCAAAAAAGATAAAGTATGGCCTATCACAGCTTATGGTACAGTAATCAAAGATGCGGGCAATTTATATTTCGTGAACCGTAAAGGTGAAGTTGTTATTCAACCTGGCGATTATGATGCAGGTGAAATGGATAAATTAAATGGTCTATTAGCGTTAAGAGACAATAAGACTGAGAAATGGGGCATTTTCGATGTATCAACAGGTAAGCAAGTAGTAACCTTCAAATATGATTCTATTTCCTTTGCAGGGACTGATCGTTTAGTAGTTGTGAAAGATCATGTTAAAAACCTTATCGATATGAATAGTGGTAAATCCTTGTATTCTGCTCAAACAGAAGTAACTATTGAAGCGTTCAACAACGATACTGTAACATGGGTTCATACTGGTAAAGAGGGCTATACAATCATAGATAATAATGGTCATATTTTATTTAAAGATACAAACAAACTTATTGAAGACGCTAAGTCCTTTAACCATGGTTTCAGCTCTGTTAAGTCTAAAGGCAAATGGGGAATCATGAACTCCAAAGGTGAATGGCTTGTACAACCTACATATGATGCGGTAAACGTTTTATAATATAATTGGTTGTAGAATTCTTTTGAATTTGTATTGCCTTTAGTTCTGGCTTAATTAGTTTTTTTAGTTATAGTTCTTAGCTATAGACTAAATACAACAGAATAGCGTTATATAGAACTAGCAATGTACATATATTATGTATGTTGCTAGTTTTTTATATTATTTGTCTTATGTATTGCGTTGCATAACCGTATTAGAGAACTTTCACTATACTTATAAAAGCTTCATTAATACATAGCTAACAATTATAATTAAGAAAATCGATTTATCTAGAAAATAAGCCTGTTTTAAGGTATAATTATAAAGATGTATTCCGTTTTGGTGTAGTTTTACACTTTCACTTGGAATATGAGGATGATGAAAGTAATGCTATGAACCTTATGCCCAACAGGTTCAGGTGTAGGAGGTATAAAATGGCTAAAGATTGTTCCTTTGACGTTGTGTCTGAAGTGGATATGCAGGAAGTAGATAATGCTGTAAACCAAGCAAAAAAAGAAATTGGTACGCGCTATGATTTCCGTGGCTCTAAAGCAGAAATTAGTCTTGAAGGCGACACTATCAAAATCATCGGTGATGATGAATACAAATTGAATGCCATTATCGATGTTTTAAAAGGCAAGATGGTTAAACGTAACGTAGCGATTAAAAATCTTGATTACGGCAAAGTTGAACCAGCAGCAGGTGCAACAGTTCGTCAAATCATTACTATTAAAAAAGGCATCACCAAAGAAAATGCTAAAGAAGTAGTAAAAGCAATTAAAAACATGAAAATTAAGGTACAAGCATCTATTCAAGAGGATCAAGTGCGTGTATCTGGTAAGGATAAAGATGATTTGCAAGCAGTAATCCAAATGCTAAAACAATTGGATATCCCTGTAGAATTGCAATTCGTTAACTTCCGTTCTTAATACTATATGTCCATAGGATAGGGTTAGTTAGACTCGTTTGAGTCGCTAATACTATCAGTGTAGGAGGCCTTATGAAAGTGGAGGACATGAAGGGTGGCTATACCACAGGTTCATGTGCTACGGCAGGTATGAAAGCTGGTTTATTGGCCCTCTTAGATAAGAATATTGTGGACCAAGTGGTCATCGAAAACCCTCAAGGTCAATATATTGAGGTTCCTATTAAAGCGGTAGAGGTTATATCTGATATAGAGGCGAAGGTAACCGTCATGAAAGACGGCGGCGACGATCCTGATGTAACTCATGGTAATGATGTGGAAACGACAGTGACCCTTGATGATACTGGTGAACTGCGATTTCGAGCGGGCTTTGGTGTAGGGACCGTAACGAAACCAGGTCTTGCTATGACGCCAGGAGAACCGGCTATCAATCCAGGGCCCCGAGCAATGATGAAAATAGTTTTTGAAGAACATTGTGTCCATGGTCAAGGTGTAACGGTAACCGTTAGTGTTCCTAATGGTAAGGTATTAGCCAAGAAAACATTAAATCATACACTTGGTATCGAAGGTGGCATTTCCATTATTGGTACCACCGGTATTGTTAAGCCTATGAGTGAAGAAGGGTTTAAGAACTCGTTAGTGCCACAGTTGAAAGTTATGAAGGCTAACGGATGTGAAACAGCTGTTCTCGTACCGGGGCGTATTGGTCAAGATCTTGCAGAGCAAGTATTAGGTATCCATAAGAACCAAATGGCAGAAACGAGTAACTTTATCGGATTTATGCTTGAAAAGGCTGTACAGATTGGATTTAAGCGAATCTTAATTATCGGTCATATCGGTAAGTTAATCAAACTAGCTAGTGGTAGCTTCCATACTCATAATCGCATGAGTGATGGCCGTATGGAAAGTATCGTGGCCTATGCTGCTTTAGAAGGAGCATCCCAAGAGGTGTGTGAAGAGTTATTTAATTGCCAAACCACAGAGTCTACATTTCCTATCTTGGAGCGAGAAGGATTGACTGGTGTATACCAACGAGTTGTAGATCGTGCATCTCTACGTAGTGAGCGCTATATTGCTAACGAAGCTGAAGTAGGGATCATCATTACGACCTTAAAAGGTGAAATTTTGGCTATGGATAAGCATGCAAAAGAGATAGGAGAACTTGAACATTGGCACATACCTTATATATCGTAGGCATTGGTCCGGGTAATCCTGATTATGTGGTGCCTAGAGGCCTTACTTTAATTAAACATGCTACAGTATTGGTAGGTAGTGAACGTTCTTTAGAGGACTTTCAAGAGCCTGGCCAAACTACATATCCTGTAACAGGTAAGCTCAGCGTATTAGCGGAGCAAATTGAGCGTGAGCTCAACAACCATGACGTTGTAGTTATGGTTAGTGGCGATACAGGCTATTATAGCTTATTGCCCTATTTAAAGAAAAAATTTACTGCTAACCCTATTGAGGTGGTGCCAGGCATTAGCTCTATGACCTTTGCTTTTGCCCGTCTTAATGAGGTATGGCATGATGCGGATTTAATGAGCTTTCACGGTCGTCAACCGGCGCCCGAAAAACTCGTATATGAAGCAGGTAAAAAGATGGGATTCTTGACGGATCCTGAATATAATCCAGCGCATATTGCGCGTATTTTAATAGATGCAGGTTGGCCAAAAGAAACGAGAGCGGCAGCGCTAGAGCGTTTGAGTTATGATGATGAAAAAATTGTAGACTCTACGTTAGAGATGTTAACGGAGCTCGAAGGATTTGGTCACTCTGTAATGGTGGTACTAGGATGAGACATTTTTTCGGAATTCCCGATGAGGAATTTATCCGCGGCGACGTGCCGATGACAAAATGCGAGATTCGCAAGGCTGTTATGAACGAGGCGCGCATCGAGGAGGAGAGCATTGTCCTTGACGTAGGTGCTGGTACGGGCTCTATTTCTATTGAAGCAGCCTTGGCAGCTCCTAAAGGGCATGTATATGCGATTGAGCGCTTTGATAAAGGTATCGACCTTATCAATGAGAACATGAAGAAGTTCAATGTAACTAATATGACTGTAATCAAATCCAAAGCTCCTGAAGGCATGGAAGAATTGCCGGAGCTTGATGCGGTTATCATTGGCGGTAGTGCTGGTGGTATGACTGGCATCATAGATGAGGCGCAACGTCTTTTAAAAGTAGGCGGACGTTTAGTTGTAACTGCGGTAACAATGGAAACTGGTTATATAATCCTTAAAGAGTTGAAAGGTCGTCCTTTCACGTATGAAGGGTACCAAATGTCCATCAGCCGTTACCGCAAAGCTGGTCCCTATCATTTGTTAGACCCATTGAGTCCGATTTTCATCGTATCTGCAACGCGTATCGCAGAAGGAGAGTAATATGGTTGACGTACATATCGTAGGCGCAGGCCCTGGAGATCCCGAGTTAATTACTCGTAAAGGGTATCGTTTAGTGCAAGAGGCAGATGTTGTTATTTACGCGGGCTCCTTGGTAAACCCTGCCATTTTAGAGGCTTGTAAACCAGGCTGTGAAATCCATAATAGTGCTACTATGAACCTTGATGAGGTATTGGCTGTTATGAAAGCTTCTGTTGAGGCTGGTAAAAGTGTAGTTCGCCTTCACACAGGTGACCCTGCTATTTACGGTGCTATTCAAGAGCAAATGGATGCACTGGCTGGTATGGGTATCTCTTATGAAGTCGTGCCGGGCGTAAGTTCTTTCCTTGCTACAGCAGCGGCTTTGAAACAAGAATATACACTACCTAATGTATCTCAAACAGTGATTATTACGCGCATGGAAGGTCGCACACCGATGCCTCCAAAGGAAAAATTGCGCATGTTAGCATCTCACGAAGCAACAATGTGTATTTTCCTTAGCGTTCAAATGTTAGATCAGGTTGTAGCTGAACTCATAGAGGGTGGTTATGACAAAACAACTCCAGTGGCTATCGTGGTAAAAGCGTCTTGGCCTGACCAACACATTATTCGTGGCACATTGGAAACTATTGCGGACATCGTAGCTAAAGAAGGCGTATTGCGCCAAGCTATGATCGTTGTAAGCCATGTATTAGATAGTGAATACGAATTGTCTAAACTCTATGACAAAGGCTTTGCTCACATGTACCGCAGTGCTAAGGATTAGTATGATGAAAGAGCAAGAAATTGTTGTGCCTACGACGGGAGCTAAGAAGAATAGAACGGCTATTCTTTCTGTTTCTGAGCGAGGAGCAAAGCTAGGTCAACGCATCAAGTCTCTGGTGGCACCCCATGCGGATTGCTTTGAAAAGGAAAACCGTCCCTCTGGTGGAGAGGCCATCTATTTTGATTCTCTTAAAAACCTTATTGGACAAATTTTCAAGGATTACGACCAAGTATTATGCATTATGGCACTTGGTATTGTAGTGCGCATGATTGCACCGTATATTGAACATAAATCTAAGGATCCTGCGGTAGTCGTAATGGATGAAGTAGGGCACCATGTTATCAGCTTATTATCTGGTCACCTTGGGGGCGCCAACGAATGGACGCAGTCCATTTCGCTGGCCATTGATGCGGACCCTGTTATTACAACTGCAACGGATGTAAACGGATTGCCAGCGCCTGATGTGTTAGCGCGCCACGAGCATCTGTTGGTAGATGATTTTCAAACATTAATCAATGTAAACTCTGCCATCGTTGGGGGCGAACGGGTTGATTATTACATCGATGAAAGCGTAGCGAATGCAGAGCATTTAGAGCAATCTGCAAAAAATCATATTGGTGAACATGGTACGGTTCACGTTGTTTCTTTGGAGCAACTTGAATCCATTCCATGTAAAAATGATAGTGTTGAAGAGGATTCTTCTCGTGTGGTGATTACCGATAAGGTAATCACTGAGTATAGTCATCAATTGATTTTACGCCCGCGGACCTATACGATGGGCATTGGCTGTCGTAGAGATACGCCAAAGGAATTGATCCTTGACGCCATTCAACAATCCTTGACAGAGCATAAGCTTTCACCAAAGAGCATTGTAACGGCGGCATCGGTCATCGTTAAACAAGATGAAGTAGGCCTGTTAGAGGCTATGCAAATTATGGGGTGGCCTATCGTGTTCTATACACAGGACGAGATGGCACCACTCATTGAAGAAGAAAAATTAAAAGAATCTAATTTTGTAAAAGGAACTATAGGAGTAGGAAACGTATGCGAGACAACGGCATTACTAGCGGCCAAGAGCCGAACACTAATACAGCACAAAACAATTTATCCCAAAACAACGGTAGCCATTGCACAGGTAACATCAAAGTAATTGGCATCGGCCCTGGCGATGAAGAGTTTATGACGCCTCAAGCGCGCGAAGCCATCTTAGCGGCTGACCGTGTTGTAGGTTATTTGACTTATCTTGACTTGATTAAAGACCTTATCGAAGGTAAAGAAACTGTAGGCACTGCCATGATGCAAGAGGTAGATCGTTGCCAACAAGCCGTTGATTTAGCGGTAGAAGGCCATCAAGTCGTAGTTGTATCATCTGGTGACTCTGGCGTATACGGCATGGCAGGTCTTGTGTTGGAACTTGCTAATAAAGTACCAGCAG
This sequence comes from Veillonella parvula, assembly GCA_947096075.1. Classification (GTDB taxonomy): domain Bacteria; phylum Bacillota; class Negativicutes; order Veillonellales; family Veillonellaceae; genus Veillonella; species Veillonella parvula_C. The sequence goes on from CAMUQE010000020.1 coordinate 12,819, forward strand.
AAAAACGTCCTTCCGTAGATATCGTACCTGGCCTTAGTGCTGTAAACGTAGCGGCTTCTGTTTTAGGCGCTCCGTTGATGCATGACTTTGCAGTTATTTCTCTTAGTGACTTGATGACTCCATGGGATTTAATTAAAAAACGTGCTGACCTTTGTGCACAAGGTGACATGGTTATCTCCTTGTACAACCCGCGCAGTAAAAAACGCGTTACTCATTTAGATGAAGTTCGTGAAATCGTTCTTAAATACCGCGATCCTAAAACACCTGTTGGTATCGTGCAAAAAGCAGGTCGTCCAGGGCAACAAATGGTAATTTCTGACCTTGAAAACTTCACAAAAGAAGAAGTAGATATGCAAACACTTGTTATTATCGGTAACAGCCAAACCTATGTTGAAAACGGTCGTATGATTACACCTCGAGGCTACAAGTTATGATTTGGGTCATCGCTGGTACCTTGGATGGTCGTACCTTAGCGGTAGATATTCAAGAACGGACAGGTGAAGAGGTTCTCGTTACTGTTGTGAGTCAGTATGGGGCAGAGCTTGCTGCCCATAAGGGCATTACTGTTCATACGGGCCGTCTTAACCAAAAGGCTATGCAAAATCTGATTAAGGAACACAACGTACGTTTATTAATCGATGCAAGCCATCCGTATGCTGCTATTGTTACAGCTACGGCCCAAGATGCAGCAAAAGCTGAAGGTATTTCTTTTGTTCGCTTTGAACGTAAAGAGGTGCCATTGCCAGACTATGATAAATTGCATATTGTAGTTGATGAGGTAGAAGCCGCTAATTTAGCTGGCAAATTGGCAAAGGAAAACAATAAACATGTGTATTTGACCACAGGTAGTAAGACAATGCATATCTTTGCTAAATCTGATGCTTTACAAGATTGTGAAGTATGGACACGTATTTTGCCGACCGCAGAGGTGTTACAAATGATGGAAGACCTCAACGTGAGCCCTAAGCGCATCGTTGCTGTTCAAGGTCCATTTTCTTATGATATGAACCGCATCATGTTCCACGATACACAGGCAAGCGTTGTAGTTATGAAAAACTCTGGCCTTGTAGGTGGTGCTGATACAAAATTACAAGCAGCTATGGATCTTGGTATCCATGTTATTGTTATCGATCGTCCGCGTGTTAAACTTGAAAGTCACGTGGTATCATCAAATGATGAATTCTTTAAATTATGGGAGGACACTAATGGATTACGTTAAAAATCCTAAAGCTATTGAAGATAAAAGCATGGAAATCATTTACGATTATGTAAAGGATTTAGGCTTAACAGATGATGAAGTACGCGTTGTATCTCGTACAGTACATGCGTCTGGCGATGTTGAATATGCTCAACTTGTAAAAATGAGCCCTGATGCTGTTCAAAAAGGTATTGAAGCCTTGGATAATGGCGCAGATATTTATACAGATGTAGAAATGGTTCGCACAGGTATTTCTAAACCAGCTCTTAAAATTCGCGGTAACGAAGTACACTGCTTGATTAAAGACGAAAACGTAGCTAAAATGGCTAAAGAGTTAGGCGTGACTCGCTCCATCGCAGCTATGCGTACATTTGGCAAACAATTAGAAGGCCAAATCGTAGCTATTGGTAATGCGCCAACTGCATTGTACGAAGTATTGCGCCTTGCTTTAGAAGAAGGCATTAAACCAGCTCTTATCATTGGTATCCCTGTAGGCTTCGTAGGTGCTGCAGAATCCAAAGACTATTTGATGGAAGTATCTCCGGTTCCTTACATCACTGTAAAAGGCAACAAAGGTGGTAGCCCAATCGCTGCCTCCGTATGCAATGCATTGCTTTACACAGACGTAAAACGCAATGACATGCTTTTTGTAGAAGGTAAAGAATCTAAATAATACAAAACCCGAATCGTGTTTTAGTAGTTTTGCGATTCGGGTTTTACTGTATATATTTTTCACAATAATTGCTAAACATAAATTAGATAAACACAGTAATTATGTTATATTAAATTTCTTATAATGTAGTATCTGTAAAATAGAGTTCATTTTATAAGAGACTTATATTACATTAGGTAGGTTTTGAGAGGGGGTTCATATGGCATCTAGTAATGAACGAAAATTATTTCGTGTATCAGTGATTTGTATCTTAATCATCGCCGTTATTATGAGCATGATTATATCTCTTATTTGGGGATCAACACCCGTATCATTAGCTGAGATTTGGCATACATTATGGTCTAGTGAGCTAACTGACACATCTTCACAAATTATTTGGAATATTCGATTGCCTCGCAATATTGTAGCTGCGTTAGTGGGGGCTTGTCTAGCTGTATCTGGTGCAATTTTGCAAGCAGTTATGAAAAATCCTCTAGCAGATCCACAGATTGTAGGGGTATCCTCTGGTGCAGGGCTGGCTGGTGTTATCATATTTATTTTATTCCCTGGGTATGATCATATAGTTCCGTTGGTAGCCTTTTTAGGTGCTATGGCTGCAGCACTCATGGTGTATGCACTAGCATGGAAAAATGGAGTGCGACCTAGTCGTATTATCTTAGCTGGTGTTGCGGTCGCAGCCTTTTTAGGCTCAGGTATTTCAGCACTACTTGTATTCTTCGGTGATCGTGTACAAGGGGCATTGCTTTGGATGGTAGGAGGACTCGCTGCACGCAGTTGGCCTCAGGTAGAAGTGCTGTTTCCATATGCTATAGTTGGCCTTATTTTTGCCTGTTTAGGAGCTAAACGACTTACCATTTTAAGTTTGGGTGATGAAACTGCAAAGGGATTAGGCCTTAAGGTAGAACAAACACGGTTTATTATGACTGCAGTGGCTGCTCTTTTAGCGGCTGGTGCTGTAAGTATAGCTGGGCTTATCGGATTTGTAGGTTTGGTTATTCCCCATATGTTACGTCTTATAATCGGTAATGACTATGCATATTTACTGCCTGGATCCGCATTATTAGGCGCTCTAGTTCTTGTTGTTAGTGATACAATAGGACGTGTTATGTGGAGCCCTATAGAGGTACCAGTGGGCATTATTATGGCATTCTTTGGCGCGCCGTTCTTCTTGTATCTATTGAGGAGGGATAACTAATGAATACCGCTATTGATGTAAAACAGTTATCCGTAACTCTTGGCAATCGTCATATTCTACATGACATTAATGTATCGGTTCCTATCGGTAAAATTACGACATTAATAGGGCCTAATGGCTGTGGTAAAAGTACGCTTTTACGATCTATGATCGGATATATTCATAGCCCTCATGAATGTATTACCATATTTGATAAACCGTTACAATCATATTCTCAAAATAATCTGGCACGGCAAATGGCATTTTTGCCACAAGTACCGAATATGCCAAAGGATATGACTGTAGAAGAATTGGTATATTGTGGGCGGTATCCATACCAAACATGGTGGAAAAACACGGCTAAAGAAGATCGTGAGATTGTTGACTATGCGTTACATATCACGAAAACGAATCATTTGCGAGAACAATTAATCCCATCCCTATCTGGTGGTGAACGGCAACGCGTTTGGATTGCTATGGCGCTAGCACAGCAACCAAAATTATTAGTCTTAGACGAACCAACAACATATTTAGATATTAATCACCAATTAGAAATTATGGAGTTATTGAAACGATTAAATAAGGAACAAGATTTAACCGTTCTCATGGTACTTCACGAACTAACACAGGCGGTTCAATATTCACATTATATGGCTGTTATAAAAGAAGGCCATTTAGTAGCATCAGGAGAGACAAGTAAAATTATATCGGATGAGTTGTTTAGAGATGTATTCTCTGTAGATGTACAACTTGATACATTTGATAATAAAAAATATGTGCGCGTAAAAGGATTAGTTGAGTAGCTTGATACTAATAGAAAAAGAGGGCATTCCCTATTTGGGGGATGCCCTCTTTCGCATGATACAATATGTTAGAATGTAACATTAATACCGTATGCTTCTTTAACTAAACGTGCCATAGCTTCAGGTGTTTGTAGTCCTGGGTTTAATAGGAATAGTTTAGATGGTAAGTATATTACGCGGTTATTTTGTACAGCTTTTAAATTAGCCCATGCAGGATTATCTGTCATAGCTTGTTTCATAGCTTTTGTAATTTCTTCTTCTTTACCCATTGTAACAACAAAGATAATATCAGGATTATCTGCAGTCAATGTTTCAAGAGAGTAAGGGATAGTTTTGTCCTTGGTTGTACCCTCTAGGTGGGAGGCAACAACATTTGTCATGCCTAGCTCTTTTACCATGGATGCAGTAACTGCTTCATCAGTTTCGGCAGTTACACCCTTTCCTGTGGCACGTAATACGGCAACACGTGCAGGCTGTTGATTCTTAACTGCATCTTTTACCTTGGTAATATTGCTTTCATAGGTAGTAATAACAGATTTAGCCTTATCTTGATGATTAGTTAACTCGCCAAGGAATGTTAACATTGGTACATTATCTTTAATACCATCGTAATCAAAAAGTACGGTTGGAATATTATTAGCTTGTAATTGGGATTCATATTTTTTATGTTGATTTACTAAACCCAATACCACATCTGGCTTCAAGCCTAATAGTTGTTCCATGTTGATATTTGCAGTTTGACCAAGAGCGGGTAGAGCTTCTAATTCTGGGGCTAATTTATCCGTTGTATTGGCACGGCTAATGGCTTTACCATCGACAGCATAAAGCATAGATAAAACAGAATTAGATAATACAGCAATTTTTTGTGGATCCTTTGGTACAGTATAGCTTTGACCATTAAAGGTTAACTCCTTCGTAGTAGCAGAAGAGCTGGATGTGGTTTTACCACACCCAGCTATTGCTAGTACAACCATGACCAAAGCGAGACTACAAAGTAGTAGTTTTTTCATGATGTACTCCTATGTACGTTATATAACGATACTAGTTAAATTATGGATTGATTATTTTTGTAATGCGTCCCAAGCTTCGTTAGCACGTTCAACGAATAAGTTACGGATGTTAGGATTTTCACCTAAGCCATGGATGTAAGTGTCAACTTTGAAGCCTTCTTTTTCAAGGATGGATTTATGGGAATCTGGTTCATTACCAGCCATATCATTGTTAGCATGGTCGCCTGCAACCATCATGAATGGCATCAATGTAACGTGCTTAATACCATGTAATTTTAATTGAGGGATAACTTGTTCAAGATTTGGAGTACCTTCTACTGTGTAGATGAATACATTTTTCATACCAAGAGTATGGATACGGTCTTGAATTACAGAATAGTAAGCATTGGAAGGATCTGGAGTACCATGAGCCATGATAAGAAGAGCGTCTTCTTTGCCTAATTTAGGGAATTGAGATTGAACAGCTTTTAATGTTTCAATAACTTGGTCAGTTTGGTTTTCTTGACCCATCCAGTACATAAGAGATGTACCAAGTGTCATTTTTTTGAAATTATCTTTGTACAAATTATATACTGCTGTATCGTAGTTGTATTCCATACCAGGAATTACATCAAGGGATGCTAATGCAACGCGAGTGTAACCGTCTTTTTTAAGTTCAGCCAATGCTTCTTCAGGAGTTGGGTAAGTAATACCTTCTTTTTGTTGGATACGATCACGAATAATATGGCTTGTGAAAGCTGTAATTACTTTTGTGTTTGGATGAGCTGCTTTAATAGCATCTACAGTTGCATCGATTGTTTTCGCACGAGTATCTTTATAAGTTGTACCAAAGCTCATAACAACGATAGCATCTTTGTTTTGAAGATTTTGAAGTTCTTTAGTTTCATGTGTGCGAACACCAATAGTAGATGCCTCTTTTAATGCAGGTGTAGGATCTTTTACTTCTTCATTTAATTGATATGCAGCATTAGATACAACAGGTGCACCAAAGGATACTGCAAGACCTAGAATAGCGGATGCTAAAGCTAATTGTTTTTTCATTTCTATACTCCTAATTTATAACTATAACTACACTAATATGCAATCATTCACATAGTTCTAATATAATGAGAACTATGGATTTATCGCATATATATATAACTTTAAATCAATCGTAGCAGAGGGGCTAAGGAGTGTCAATAAACCCTATACCCCTAGAAGTATAGAGAAAATAAGAAAGTATTAATAAATTAATGTGATGAATATAGTATGATAGTACATTTTATAATTATATTCTTGTTGGTTA
>CAMUQE010000021.1 GCA_947096075.1 Veillonella parvula
CATCAATAATTAAGTGATGAATTAAATAAGTTGAATAAAAAAGAGGTAAGTATGAAGAAGAAACAGTATATGATGATGGCTGCATTCTTATGTACTACAACAATGGCTATGGCTACACCAGTTAGTATAAATACTAATCAGCCTTATAATGCTAAGAATGTACAAATGGACGGTCATGCACCATTGGAAACTAGCGCATCTGTAATTAGCTCTGATAAAGAATATCGTCTGCGCCAAGGAGATGAACTAAATATTCAAGTGGTTCAGCAGGCAGAGCTTGGTACGCGTAATGGTAACGACATTGTGTATACCGTCAGACCAGATGGATATGTATCGTTCCCTATGGTTGGTGCCGTAAAAGCAGATGGCTTAACTATAGATGAATTTACAGCTGAGTTACAGCAAGGTTTGTCTCGTTATATCATTAATCCTGATATCACAGTAAATGTATCGAAATTGGGCGGCGTTCGCGTATATGTATTTGGTGAAATTAATAAGCCTGGCGCCTATACGTTGACTAAATCTAGTACAATTATTGATGCTATTGGGGCTGCAGGTAGTTTTAACTGGGATACAGCAAAGAAGAAAATTTACTTGATTCATCAAGACAATCCAGAGAAACCGATTCCTATAAATTTGAATCGTATTTTACAAACTGGAGATATGTCTGAAAACTACATCATGCGTGAAGGTGATATTCTTTACTTAACTAAGAATAGTCGTATCAACTTTGCTCGTGATATTGCTCCAATCTTAACAGGGGCTTACATGGTATCACGAATAGGTAAGGATTAAAGATAAGGCGATATCTATCATATAAGGGGGCGTTTTTTTGCGTTCATATTTATTACCATCCATATTGTTTATTACAGATATTGTGACGATTGTAATCGTTGCTTTTATCAGTCTTTTTATTCGATTTGATGGACATATAGAACCTCAATATATTAGTCAAATGGTGGATGCACTTCCGTTATTACTTATTTCGTATATGTTGATGTTCTTGATAATGCATTTATATACCCGTATTTGGCGTTATGCAGGGATGCGAGAGGTATTAGCAGTATTTGTAGCGACTACAATTGGTACGGCTTTATTCTATTCCTCTATGTTTGTATTTGGTAAGTCATTACCACGCTCCATCTATTTTATTACATGGTTCCTCACTACAGGTATTGTTGGTATGGGAAGAATGTTGCTTCATTATGTGGCACTTCACTATAGCCGTGGGGACGATGGTGAAAGTGGACAAGTAAATACATTGATCATAGGAGCCGGTGATGCAGGTGCAACTATAGCTCGTGAAATTGAACGATATCATAAGCGTTCTCGTCGAGTGATTGGTTTTGTTGATGATGATATGTTTAAACATAATCGTCTTATGAATGGTTTTAGAATTCTTGGGAGCCGTGAAGATATTCCTGCATTAGTTGCTAAGTATAAGGTAGAAGAAATCATTATTGCTATGCCTTCCGTGAAGCGAGATATTATTCAGGAAATCATGGAAATTTGTGCTCCTTTAAAGTGTAAAATCAATATTTTACCGGGGATGTACCAATTACTTGATGATGAGGTTCTTGTATCTCATTTACATCCTGTTTCAATCGAAGACTTATTGGAGCGCGATGAGATTCAGCTCGATACGTCCAAGGTTGAAACATATCTTAAGGATAAAGTAGTTTTAGTTACTGGTGCGGGGGGCTCTATTGGTTCTGAAATTTGTCGTCAAGTTTTACGTGTAAAGTCTAAAAAGCTATTGCTCCTAGGCCATGGTGAAAATAGTATTTATCTTATTCATCAAGAATTGCGCAAGATTGTGCCCCAAGCTACATTGGTTCCAATTATTGCAGATATTCGTGATAAGAATCAATTAGAACAAATTTTCAAAAACTATAATCCTGATGTAGTATTTCATGCGGCAGCTCACAAACATGTGCCGCTTATGGAAATACAGCCAATTGCTGCGGTATTAAATAATATTTATGGTACTCGTAATGTTGCGGATGTAGCCGGAGCTCATGGAGTAGATCGATTTGTTATGATTTCTACGGATAAAGCGGTGAATCCGACCAGCGTTATGGGCGCTACAAAACGAGTTGCTGAAAAAGTTGTACTTGGTATGAATCACACATATGATACTAAGTTTATAACAGTTCGTTTTGGTAATGTACTTGGTAGCCGTGGTTCGGTTATTCCTTTATTTCGTAAACAAATTGAAGCAGGTGGCCCTGTAACCGTTACAGATCCAGAAATGACACGTTATTTCATGACTATTCCTGAAGCCAGTCAATTAGTACTTCAAGCTGGTGCCATGGGGAATGGAGGCGAAGTGTTTCTTTTAGACATGGGTGAACCGGTTAAAATTGTCGATTTGGCTAAGAATATGATTCGTCTTTCTGGCTTTGAGCCTAATAAGGATATTCGTATTGAATTTACTGGATTACGTCCAGGTGAAAAGTTATACGAAGAATTATTGACTGCCGAAGAAGGTACGAATACTACTACGCATAAGAAAATTTTTGAAGCAGCTCTAGAAGATGTTAATCAAGAATGGCTAAGTCGTGAAATAGAGCGTTTTCATACATGTAAAACTGATATAGATGTAATTAATGTGTTGCAGGATATCATTCCTACATACGCCCCAAATCATAATGTATAAGTCGTGGACGATACATTTATTACCCGATATATGTATAAGACCATTTTAATTTTGATACATTGTGCTTTTATTGAGAGGGTTAGGTACAGTTAATATTTTAAGTGGGAGAGACCCTGTTGTTTGTATACTTTTACAGAAAGGGGTATATGGGTGGAACAAATTATTGATTTAAAAGAGGTGGGCAGAGTCCTCATTAAAAAGCGCCGTAAAATTATTAATATTACGGTAGCATGTATGGTTTTAGGTGGTGCGTATGCCTTTCTTGCACCATCTACATATCAATCTACATCGATGTTGCGTATAAAACAAGCTCAAGGTTTGAGCAATTCTGTATTATCTAGTGCTAATGGCTATTCTGATTCTATGTCTCGTCAATTGATGAACACAGATGCAGAAATTTTAAAAAGTCGTAATGTAGTAGAGCCAGTAATTACTGCTATAGAAGATCCTGAAGGTACTGGTAATGCGCCAACATATGAAGATTTTGTTAAAACTCGCATTGAAACTAAACCCTATAAAGAAACCGAGTTATTGCAAGTAAGTGTAACAGGTAAGTCTCCTGAGCAAGCACAAGAAGCTAATCAATTACTTATTGATACTTTTTTGAAACGCCTTGCTGAAATCTCTCATGTTGAACAACGAACTACTCGTGAATTCTTACAGAAACGCGTTGTTACTGCAAAAACTGAATTAGAGCAAGCAGAAAAGAAATTACAACAATTTCAAATAGATAATAAGGTGTACTCCACAGCAGATCAAATGAAAGGCTTAACCGATAAGATTACTCTTATCGATCGTGAGAAAGCTCAAAATCAACTTGATTTAGAAACGGCACAAGCTGCACTTGGTAGTATCAATGAGCAATTAGGTTCTGCTGGTAAAAGCATCGCCGATAGTGCTACGGTTCAAGCTTATAAAGGGCAGTTAGCAGATCTAGAATCTCGTAAAGCTTCTTACGTTGGTAAATATACTGATGAACATCCAGCGATGAAAGAGATTAACCAACAAATTGAAGAGGCTAAAAGCGGTTTAAATGCTGAAATTAATGCCATTGCATCTCAACAAGCACCATCAAGCAATTCTGCACAACAAGGCTTGTTAGCGGATAAATTTAAAAATGAAGCTGCTCTAGCAGTAGCTCAAGGTAAACAATCTACATTAGCTGAGTTAGATAAAGTAAACGAAGAAGCTATGAAGGGGTTACCTGAAAAAGAACGCGGTTATATCCAAGCAAAACGTGATGTAGATGTGGCACAAGATATCTATCAAATGTTATCCACTCGCTTAGAAGAAGCGAAGGTTGCAGAGGTTATGGTACCGAATGAAGTTCAAATCGTTGATCCTCCTACATTGCCAGAAAAGGCGATTGCTCCGCGTAAGGTTCTTATTCTATTAGGATCTGCCATTTTAGGACTCATCTTTGGTTGCCTCTATACATTGGGCCAATTCTTTGGTAATCGCAAAGTTCAATCTGTACAAGAGATTAATGATATTCTTGGCATTCAAAATTTGGGCGTGATTCCAAATCATAAAGAAAAAGAATATGAAGAGCCTAGTAATCGTATCGTAGCATTGTTGCGCAAAGTGAGAGGTTAATATGATTAGACTAATTTCTAATGAACGTGGTGATACACCACTTGTGGAAGCATATCGTACATTGCGTAGCAATCTTCAATATGTATGTAACCAACATAAATGTAAACTTATTTGCATTACTGCAGCTACTAGTGGTGAAGGAACTTCTGAAGTGGCAGCTAATACAGCATTAGCTTTATCTAAAAATAATAATAAAATTCTTCTGTTAGATGGTAATCTACGCAATCCAGCACAACATATAGCCTTTAATCTACAAAATAAAGGTCTTACAAATGCGGTGTTGATGGATGAAGATTTGACGATTCATCGTAATGTAGTGCCTCATTTGGATGTGCTTACGGCTGGTGAAGTTGTTGAATATCCATCTGATATTGTAGATTCTAGCAAATTACCTACGATTTTTGAGTATGTACGTGATGAATATGATGTGGTTATCATCGATACACCACCCGTATTGTCTGTTACAGATGCCGTTGTATTGGCCGAAAAATCAGATGGTGTAATACTAGTTGTTAAAAATGAAGTAGCTAGTCCAAAAGATTTGATTGAAGCTAAGAAACGCCTTTCACAAGTAGGTATTCCTCTTTTAGGATCTATCGCGATTGACGCGTAATATAACTGTTTTGATCAACATTCTATGTGATAAATCAAGCGTATCAATATGGTACAGAAAGTATTGAGGTGATGTATATGAGAATTAATTTTTCTCCTCCAGATATTACAGAGTTAGAAATCAATGAAGTTGTTGAAGCCTTAAAAAGTGGGTGGATTACGACAGGTCCTCGTACTAAAGAATTAGAAAAAAAGATAGCTCACCAATTAGGTACACCAAAATCCGTTTGTTTAAACTCTGCTACTGCAGCGCTTGAAATGTCCCTTCGTGTATTGGGAATTGGACCTGGAGACGAAGTAATAACTAGTGCTTACTCATATACAGCTAGTGCGAGTCCTGTAGTTCATGTAGGCGCTACATTAGTGCTTGTTGATACACAAAAAGACTCCTATGAAATGGATTACGATGCAGTCGCTCGCGCTATCACACCAAAAACAAAGGCTATCATCCCTGTAGATATTGCGGGTGTGCCTTGTGATTATGAACGTTTGCGATCCATTGTAGAGGAAAAGAAATTTCTCTTTATACCATCTAATGATATTCAATCAGCATTAGGTCATATTCCTATCGTAGCGGACTGTGCACATTCTTTTGGTGCTTCTTATAAAGGGGTGCCAACAGGTAATGTAGCCGATTTTAGCAGCTTTTCCTTTCATGCTGTAAAAAACTTTACTACTGCTGAAGGTGGTTGTGCTACATGGCGCCACATAGATGGTTATGACGATGAAGCTATCTACAAGCAATTCCAATTGTTATCCTTACATGGTCAGGATAAAGATGCGCTTGCTAAAACAAAAGCTGGTGCATGGGAATATGATATCAAGGGCACATATTATAAATGTAATATGACAGATATTATGGCGGCTATCGGTTTGGCTCAATTAGAACGATATCCAAAACTGTTAGCTCGTCGTAAGGAGATTATCGAAGCTTACGATGCGGGTTTGAAAGATTTACCTGTTACATTGTTGAGCCATTATACAGATGAGCATGAAAGTAGTGGTCACTTGTATTTAGTACGTTTAGACGGCCGTGATGCGGAATATCGCAACAAGGTGATTGAAGCTATGGCTGAGGCTGGCATTGCGACGAATGTCCATTATAAGCCGATCCCAATGCATACTGCTTATAAAAACCTAGGCTTTACAATCGATGACTATCCAAATGCTTATGACCAGTTTAAGAATGAAATTACATTGCCACTTCATACGCTGCTTACAGACGATGAGGTGCAATATATCATTGAACAGTTTAAAAGGATTATTACCGAATGTTAGTAAAAAACTTTCATGATCTACCAGAAGAGCTACAGTGTGAAGCGGTTCGTTTCTATTTTGAAATATTAAATCAAAGACGTACAAGCCTTTTTTGTAAAAGCATTTTTGACCGCGTAATGGCAGCGGGAATGCTCATTATATTAAGTCCTATATTCTTGATTCTAGCCATCATGATTAAACGAGATAGTGAGGGAGAAGTTTTTTTTCGTCAAACTCGAGTGACACAGTACGGTCGTACCTTTGGTATCTATAAATTCCGTACTATGGTAAAAAATGCGGAATCCCTTGGTGCTCAAGTAACATCACAAAATGATATGCGCGTTACGAAGGTGGGTAATATGCTTCGTAGCTGTCGTCTCGATGAACTGCCTCAGCTTATCAACATTCTCTTAGGAGATATGAGCTTTGTCGGAACAAGACCTGAGGTTCCACGTTATGTGGCCGCTTATACAGATGAAATGAAAGCTACCTTATTATTACCCGCTGGTGTTACCAGTGTTGCCAGTATTACTTATAAAGATGAAGATCAGCTTTTACAAAATGCTCAGAATGTTGATGAAGTCTATATAAATGAGGCTTTACCGGGCAAGATGGCTTGGAATTTAAAGAGTATTAAGGAATTTTCCTTTTTACAAGATATCAAAACGATGATTGATACAGTGTTAGCTGTATTACGTTGAAAGAGGTCCCTATGAGTACATCTATGACAAAGGAAATACAAGAAAAAGAGCTGAATATGTTACTGTACTTTAAAGAGTTCTGTGATAAACATAATTTGCGCTTTTATCTTTGTGGCGGTGGTCTCATTGGGGCTATACGTCATAAGGGCTTTATCCCTTGGGATGATGATTTAGATCTTTTTATGCCTCGTCCAGATTATGAAAAGTTAGCTGAATTATGGCCAAAATATGCTGATACTAAACGATTTACGTATTGTCGTACCGATCGAAATCACATCTATCATGATGCAGGAGCATCTATTAGAGATAATCATACGACCTTTATCAATCGTCATAGTATGCATGAAGATGTTTGTCATGGTTTGGCACTTGAAATTATGCCTATCGATGGCTGTGCACCCGGTAAAATTAGTGGTGCACTACAATTGATATGGGCCATGACTTTTGCACTCTTTAATGCACAGCGTTTACCAGATAATAAAGGTCCTACATATCGTGCTTTAGCTGGTTATATTTATAAGATTTTTTCCAGTCAATCTGTACGCTATCATATTTGGCGATTTGCAGAAAAGAGAATGACTCAATACGACTTTGATACGAGTGATGAGTGTACGGAGTTAATCGGTAGCTTAAAAGGTATGAAGCTACGTCATCCTAGAGAGGACTTTGCTTCTGTTGTATATAAAGATTTTGAAGGTCATCAAATACCTGTTATGAAAGGGTATGAGAGATATTTGCGTCTCATTTGGGGCGACTATATGCAATTACCACCTGTAGAGCAACGTGTGGCAAAACATGATGCAGTGTTTGCTGATTTACACACACCTTACAAGGAGTATAAAGGCATACATTATGCTAAGAAAGAAGCTCAACCATAAGGAGGGCCTATGAAACGAATAGCAGTAATCTTTGCGGGGGGCGTAGGTGCTCGTATGAAAAACAGTAAGACGCCAAAACAATTTTTAGAATGGAACGGTAGACCGATTTTGATTCAAACCTTAGATGTATTTGAACAAACGGAGACTATTGATGGGATTGTTCTTGCCTGTAAAGCAGAATGGATTGATCATACAAAGCAACTCATAGAAAAGGCGGGGCTACAAAAGGTATTATCCATTGTGCCTGGTGGTGAAAGTGCTTTGGAATCCCAATATAATGGGCTTGTAGAGGCTAAGCGTTTATTTCCTGATGACGCGGTGACTGTATTGATTCATGATGGGGTTCGTCCACTTGTAGATAATTCTACTATAGAGAGAAACATTGAATCTGTAGAATCAAAGGGTTCTGCCATTACTGTTACTCCAGCTATTGAAACTGTTATGGTTACCCAAAATGGTTCTATTAAGCACATTTTAAATCGCAATGAATGTCTTATGGCTAAAGCTCCGCAGAGTTTTAGATTAGATGATATTATATCAGTTCATAATCGTGCAAAAGATGATGGTATTCATGACTTTATTGATTCCGCATCGATGATGATGCACTATGGTTATACTTTATATCCTGTGTTAGGGGAAACTGAAAATATAAAGATTACAACTCCATCTGATTATTATATGTTCACAGGGATTATTAAAAATCGTGAGCTAGGAGGATTAAAAGATGAGTAATTCCGTTATTCAACGCGAGTTAACGGCTTTAGTACATGAAAATAATTACTTTCATTTTCTCCGTCATCAACGCATTCTTATAACAGGTGCAACGGGGCTTATTGGATCGATGTTTATAAAATTACTTATACTTGCCAATGAGATTCATGACCTGGATTTAAGAGTGATTGGTCATGTGCGAAGCCATGAAAAGGCAAAAACTATTCTTGGTGAGTATTTAGATAATAAGTCGTTAGCTCTAGTGGATGGTTCATTAGAAGCTATTGATGTGCCATGTGATTATATTTTGCATGGAGCCGCACCAACACAGTCTAAGTTTTTTGTAGAACATCCTGTAGAAACTATCCGTACCTCTATTTATGGTATGGAGGCCATGCTTGAGTTAGGTCGCCGTCAAAAGGTAAAGAAACTAGTTTATTTATCCAGTATGGAGCAATATGGGGTACCTTATGAATCTGGCCAAGTTATGACAGAGGAAAGAATAGGATATTTGGATCACCTAAATGTTCGTAGCTCCTACTCCGAAAGCAAGAGACTTTGTGAATGTTATTGCAAGTCCTATGCTGTGGAGTATGGCGTTCCTGCTGTAATAGCCAGATTAGCTCAAACCTTTGGACCAGGTGTTCCAGTAGCTGATAATCGCGTTTTTATGCAGTTCACTAAGAGTGCTATTAAAAAAGAAGCTATTATACTTCATACAAAGGGCGATTCTATGTCGAATTATTGTTATATTACTGATGCCTTAACTGGGCTTTTAACTCTTTTAAAAGCAGGGGTACCTGGTGAAGCATATAATGTTTGTCATGATGAGGAGACGCGTTCTATTGCAAGCATTGCTCATTTAGTCGCAACTCATGTTAGCAATGATAAGAGTGAAGTCATCTTTGATATTCCAAACGATGTGCAAGGGCTCGGCTATGCGCCGACAGTGCATATGTTTTTAAGTTCTAAGAAGTTAAAATCCCTCGGTTGGCAACCTAAGGTATCAATGGCACAAGCTTATATAAGACTAGCTGAATATATCCAAGAGGAAGGCTTATGAAAAAGGAAATAATAATTGTCACCATCTCCCTTGGTAATGATGGGGCTGAACGAATATTAACAGAGTTGGCTCGTCAGTGGGTATATGATGGTCATCATATTACGGTTATCCAAACAAGCCCTAATCGATATGGTAATGAATATGCGTTAGAGGAAAGTATTGAACAAATTGAAATCCATACTACAAGCTCTAATAAAGTCATTCGCTTTATGCAAGAAATAAAAGAACTAATCAAAATCTTAAAGACTAGACCAAATGCGACATGCTTATCTTTTTTGTCTGCATCTAGTTTTATCTTAGCGATTAGCTCTTGGTTTATAAAAAAACGCATTGTGTTTTCTGAGCGCAATAATCCACGTAAAGTTCCCATTGGTTGGCATCAACAAGCATTGCGCAACTTTGCCTTTAGATTTGCAGATGCACTAGTATTTCAGACGGAAGATGCTCGTTCTTATTTTCCAAAATCTGTGCAAAATCGTGGTGTTATCATACCAAATCCTATTAATGGTAAATTGCCGCCACCCATAGAAGGGGAACGAGAAAAGACAATCGTTACAGCTTGTCGTTTGCATCCACAAAAGAATTTGCCTATGATGATCAATGCCTTTAGTATGTTGGCAGATGAGTTTCCAGAATATAAACTCGTTATTTATGGTCAAGGTGTATTAGAGGATGAACTACGAGCTCAAATTAAATCTCTTAATTTAGAAGAACGCGTTTTATTGCCTGGCTTTGCTAGCAATATTTTAGAAAAGGTAGCTCCTTGTTCCATGTTTGTATCATCTTCTGATTTTGAAGGCATTTCAAATTCTATGTTAGAAGCATTGGGCATGGGGCTGCCGGCAGTAGTTACAGACTGTCCTGTAGGCGGTGCTCGCATGGTAATTAAAAGTGGAGAGAATGGTATCCTAGTGCCTGTAGGTGATACGCAGGCTATGTATGAAGCTATGCGCAGTATATTAAAAGATCCTGCACTAGCAGATAAGCTCTCACAGGAAGCCATCAAAGTACGCGATGAATTTCCACTATGGAAAATCGCTAAACGTTGGTTAGAAGTTTTATGAGTTGTAAGGAGGGGAACCATTGAAGTTAAATATTACGGCTCTTGCTGACCGCATGATATGGTTCATAACTCTAATCTTTTTAGTGTTGTCGTTGACCATTTCCTTTGCCCTTGGCGATGCGAACTATGGTGCGTATGTATTATTTGTATGTTTATTTGGGCTCATCATTTTTTATATCATAAGAGAACAAGGCGTTATTAAGCTACGGTTTAATTGGATGCATGGTTACATGCTGCTCTTTATTGGAGTCTGTTATTTGAGCGCAATTAATGCTACAGATACATCTGTAGCTATGAGTCGAAGTTTTGATATCGTCAAGATATTCTTTATGCTCATCATTTTATACATGTGCTATCAAGATAAAAAATCGGTAGATACATTACTGAAGCTTGGCATGTGGACAGGCTATATAGTTTGTTTTTATACCGTTTTTTTCTACGGTTTAGATTATATTATTACTGTTTTGTCATCTTCAGCGCGTATTGCCAATGATGCATTAAATGCGAATACAGTAGGTATTTTAGGGGCCAACGCTATCGTTATGACCTTGTATTATATGCTGTACGATCGACCTCGCTGGTGGCATGTCATTGCATTACCAACACTTGGTATTTTGGCAGCTACAGGTAGTCGTAAGGCCTTAGTTTTTGTCGGGGTTGGTACAATATTACTCTTTGTTTTTAAAAGTTTTCGTAGTGCTAATGTGGTCAATTCAGTTGTAAAAATCATTGGTTCCTTGCTAGGTCTTACCATTGTAGGTATTGTGGTTTTGCAATTGCCGATGTTCTCTGAAATATTAGACCGAATGTCTAACATGATGGAAGCCTTTACAGGTACGGGTGGTGACTCATCTACTATTATTCGTTTAGCTTTGGTAGATATTGGATGGGACTTATTTTATCAATCTCCCATAACTGGTGTAGGTATCAATAATCCATCTGTATATACTTTTTTCGTGTATGGTAAAGATAATTACTACTTGCATAACAATTATATTGAGTTATTAGCTGGCACGGGTGTTATTGGTTTAATAGCATATTATTCAATGTATCTTCATGTAGCTTATAACTTAATTCGCTATCGCGATTTCCATAGTAATGAATATATAATAGTGCTCATTCTATTCCTTTCACAAATCGTAATGGATATGGGCTTGGTATCTTATGAAAGTAAGATTACTTATTTTTATATGATGTTGTTTTATTTAGAGGTGCAACTGCTTCGGAAAGGACGTAAAAATGAAGCTCAGCAAATTGTGTAAAGTTGGCATGTCCTTTTTAACAAAACCCTACTATCGTACAAGAGTGTTAATTAAATTAGGTTATTATGACTCTTTGTCTGATGAAGACTTTTTAAAGAAAGTTTTTCCTAAATATATGGGATATCCTTTAAATTTGGAGAATCCAAAGACTTTTAGTGAAAAATTACAATGGCTTAAACTTAATTATAGAAATCCAATACAAATCATTATGGTTGATAAGTATGAGGCGAAACACTTTATTGCTAAACACGTAGGTGAACAATATGTTATTCCAACCTTAGCTGTATGGGATTCTGTGGAAGATATCGATATAGATGCATTGCCAAATCAATTTGTGTTGAAAATAACCCATGATAGTGGTGGCATCGTTATTTGTAAAGATAAATCAACCTTCGACTTTGAAGCAGCTAAAGCTAAATTAAGGGCCTCATTAAGGCAGGATTACTCAAGAATAGCGCGGGAGTGGGTTTATCAAAACGTTCCTCGTCGAATCATTGCAGAAGAGTATATTTCTGAATTGGGGAATGATGATTTATTAGATTATAAAATGTATTCCTTTCATGGGGAGCCAAAGTTAACAGTAGTTTGTTCTAATCGTTTTTCTAAAACAGGAACTCGGATGAACTTCTATGATATGGATTGGAATTCTATGGGAATTCATTTTGGACATTATCCACCATTACCAACAGAGTTTCCAAAGCCAGATACATATGGTGAAATGCTACAGGTTGCGGCGGAGCTTAGCAAAGCATGTCCATTTTTACGTGTAGATTTTTATGAAATTAAAGGGCGCCTATATATTGGAGAACTAACATTATTTCCTGGTGCTGGATTTGAAAGATTTCGTCCTATATCAAGAGATTATGAGTTAGGAGAGTGGTTACATCTTGAAACTGTACATCGGAGCTGATTTTGTCCCTACGGATATTAATATAAATTTATTTGAAACAGGTAATGGTGAAGCATTAGTAGGAAAAGAGCTTTATGAAATTTTGAAGCAATCGGATCTAAATGTTTTCAATCTAGAGGTTCCTCTTACTGATGCAAAAACACCAATTGTAAAATTTGGTAATAATTTAATTGCCTCTACAAAAGCGGTTTACGGCGATAGGTCTTTAGAACCACTATTCTTAACATTGGCTAATAATCATTCATTAGATCAAGGTGTGGAGGGGTTAACAACGACCATAGGTTTGTTGAAACAACATGATATTGCTTATGGTGGTGTGGGTTCGAATTTGAAAGAGGCTAAGAAGCCATTTATTTTTGAAAAGGATGGTGTACGCATAGGCTTCTATATGTGCACTGAGAATGAGTTTACCATAGCTACTTGTCATACAATGGGGGCCAATCCCTTTGATGTGTTAGAAAGCTTTGACGAAGTGGAAGCTTTAAAGGCCCAATGCGACTACGTCATCGTTTTATATCACGGCGGCAAGGAATTCTATCGTTATCCATCCCCAATGTTACAACGTTATTGTCGTAAGTTTGTCGATAAAGGTGCAAATCTTGTTGTTTGTCAACATAGTCACTGTATTGGTTCTCGAGAAAACTATAATGGTAGCACTATTATCTATGGTCAAGGTAACTTTATCTTCAATTCCGATTTCTTTGTAAATCATCAAGAATTTGTAAAAGATGCGATGTTAGTTACGGTAGAGGTTACTAAGGATGATTTTGTGGTGTCTGAATTGCCTATTCGTAGAACCGATAATGGTACACGACTAGCCACAGAAGTTGAAGCTGCAGAAACATTAAAAGCTTATAGAAAACGTAGTGAAGAAATTAAAGATTCTCACTTTGTGATTCAAGCTTATAAGAATTTTGCTGATACTCATGTAAAACGTTATTTGCGTGAATTTTTAGGTAGATCATTTATTGTACGCGCTATTAATGCTTTAGTTGGACGAAAACTAGTAGAACTTATTTTGGGCAATACAAGTTATCTAGCAATACAAAACTATTTGGAATGTGAAGCTCATCACGAACTATTCTTGAGAGGCGTTAAGAATATCAATAAGAAATAATGGATACTAAAATCGTAGCTGCTGCTAAATGGTCTGTTATTACAGAGGTTTTGGCAAAGCTTATTACACCACTGACAAATATAATATTGGCCCATATGTTAGCACCGACCGCATTCGGCATATTAGCGACGATTATGATGGTTATATCTTTTGCAGAAATGCTTGCTGATGCAGGTTTTCAAAAATTTCTCGTTCAGCATGAGTTTGAAAGTGCCCAAGAGAAGCAAGAGGCCACAGATGTGGCCTTTATTGCCAACCTAGTATTTTCTTTACTTTTATGGGGCGCTATCATAATAGGTCGTGATGAATTGGCCATCTTAGTAGGTAATGATGGTTTAGGTATACCTTTAGCTGTGATGGGGGCTATGATTCCTTTATCTGCCTTTAGTAGTGTTCAAATGGCATTGTATCGAAGAGACTTTAATTTTAAGTTTCTTCTAAATATTAGGCTCATAACAATTCTTACACCTATATTGATATCTATACCAATGGCGCTTATGGGCTACGATTACTGGTCTTTAATTGCTGGTATATTAGGAGCCCAGTTATTTACGGCGTTGGCCTTATTAAAGAGTCGAAAAAATCAAATTAATTTATTCTTTAGCGGTCGCGTCTTTATGAAAATGTTTAGTTATAGTGCATGGTCTTTAGCAGAAGCATTTTCTATATGGCTTACAGCCTGGGTAGATACATTTATCATTAGCCGATGTCTTGATGCTTATTATTTGGGTATATATAAGATGTCAATGGCTATTGTTACTACCGTCATGGCTATGGCAACAGCATCATTGGCACCAGTATTATTCGCGGCCTTAAGCCGAGTACAGCATGATCAACAGGCCTTTTCGAATACATTCTTTACATTCCAACGCTATATGGCTTTATTCTTAGTGCCTATAGGGGTAGGATTATTTGTATTTCAAGATTTTGTAGTTCATCTATTATTAGGTCCTCAATGGAAGTTAGCGGGTATTGTATTAGGTTCTTGGGCATTGAGCTCAGCTATTATGACTATTACAGCGAATCTAATTTCTGAAATATTCCGTGCTAAAGGCTTGCCAAACCTATCGTTCTGGACTCAAGTTTTACATTTAGTTGTTTTAATACCAGTTATTTATATTTGTATTCAATATGATTTCACTACCTTTGTGTATGCTCGCTCCATAGTGCGAATGGAAATGCTCGCTGTAGCTATGTTGTTCTTGGCACTGTTCGTCAATATGAGTGTGCTCCGTATATTATCTAATATTAGTGTATATCTCATTACCGCATCGATAGTTGGGGGGATAGCATATAGTGTTTTACATCTATATGATGCGGTGTGGTGGACGATAGCTTGTATGCTGTTATGCGTTCTATTGTATGTGGCTATTTTATGTATCATTCCATCTGAGCGTACTATTATTGTTTCTGGTGTTAATAAAGTTTTAGGTAAAGTAAGACGCTCATAATTAACAGAACTATGAAAGGAGTACATATGCTTTCAAAAAATGTAGATTTAAACAACACGGTAATCCTCGTAACGGGAGCCGCTGGATTTGTAGGGGCTAACTTAGTTATGGCTCTCTTATCTGAAGCAGAAGGAACTCAAATAATCGGCATAGATTCTGTTAATGATTACTACGATGTAGCCTTGAAAGAGTATCGTTTGCAACAAATTGACGAAATTAGCAAAGACAATAAAAATACATGGATTTTTAAAAGAGGAAATATTGCAGATAAGGCTTTTATTGATGAAATTTTTGATGTATACAAACCACGAGTTGTAGTCAATCTAGCAGCTCAAGCAGGGGTTCGTTATTCCATTACTAACCCTGATGCTTATATAGAGGCTAATATTATTGGATTCTATAATATTTTAGAGGCTTGTCGTCACTCTTATGACGATGGTGAAAGTGGTGTGGAGCATTTAGTATATGCTTCATCTTCCTCTGTATATGGTGCGAATAAACAAATTCCATACTCTACAGATGATAAGGTAGATAATCCTGTATCTCTTTATGCCGCCACAAAAAAATCAAATGAGTTATTAGCATATTCCTATGCAAAGCTTTATAACATTCCAAGTACAGGACTTAGATTCTTTACGGTTTATGGTCCTGCAGGTCGCCCAGATATGGCGTACTTTGGTTTTACAAATACATTGCGCAGTGGAGGGACAATTAAAATCTTCAACTACGGCAATTGTAAGCGTGATTTCACATATATTGATGATATCGTAGAAGGTGTAACTAAGGTTATGTCTACTGCGCCAGAGCGTCGTAATGGTGCGGATGGCTTACCAGTGCCGCCGTACGCTATTTATAACATCGGTAATAGCAACCCAGAAAATCTGCTTGATTTTGTGCGCATTCTTTCAGAGGAATTAGTATCTGCAGGGGTATTACCAGAGGATTATAATTTTGAAGAACATAAAGAGTTGGTGGCTATGCAACTAGGTGATGTACCTGTTACATATGCGGATACAAGTGCCTTAGAAGAAGATTTTGGCTTCAAACCAAATACAACGTTACGTGAAGGGTTAAGACGTTTTGCTGTATGGTATAAAGATTTCTATATGACGGAGGGCAAATAAATGAAGATTGCAATTGCTGGTACAGGCTATGTAGGCCTTTCCAATGGCGTATTATTAGCACAACATAATGAAGTGGTAGCCCTCGATATCATCCCAGAAAAAGTGGATATGTTAAATCGCAAGGCAGCACCTATTGTAGATGCGGAATTGCAAGAATATTTAGCCACTAAAGAATTAAACTTTAAAGCTACATTAGATCCTGTGGAAGCGTTTACAGGTGCTGAGTATGTAATTGTTTCTACACCTACAAACTATGATCCACAAAAAAACTTCTTTGATACATCTTCTGTTGAGCAAGTCATTAAAACCGTTTTAGAAATTAATCCTGATGCGGTAATGATTATTAAATCAACTGTACCAGTAGGTTATACTGTACAAATGCGTGAAGAATTTAACACAGAAAACCTAATTTTTTCGCCAGAATTTTTACGTGAAGGTAAAGCTTTATATGATAATTTACATCCATCTCGTATTGTTGTGGGCGAGGATTCTGACCGAGCACGTCGTTTTGGCCAATTATTAGCAGAAGGTGCTATTAAAGAAAATATTCCACAATTATATACTGATTCTACGGAAGCGGAAGCAATTAAATTGTTTGCTAATACGTATTTAGCATTACGTGTAGCGTACTTTAATGAGCTTGACTCTTATGCGGAGGTACGTGGCCTTAGTACAAGTCAAATTATTAAGGGGGTTTGTTTAGATCCTCGTATTGGAGATTTTTATAATAATCCTTCCTTTGGCTATGGTGGTTATTGCTTGCCAAAAGATACAAAACAATTATTAGCTAACTATAATGATGTACCACAAAACTTGATTTCTGCCATTGTCGATGCGAATAGGACTCGTAAAGATCATGTGGCAGATACTATTATTGCAAAAAATCCAAAAATCGTTGGTATTTATCGCTTGACCATGAAAATGAACTCTGATAACTTTAGAGCGTCAGCGATTCAAGGTGTTATGAAACGTATTAAGGCGAAGGGCATTGCTGTAGTAGTATATGAACCTACACTAGATGCAGAAGATTTCTTCAACTCGCCAGTTATTCGTAACTTTGAAGACTTTAAGCGTGTCAGTGATGTCATTGTAGCTAATCGCTGGGATAGTAGCTTAGAAGGTGGAAAAGATAAAGTTTATACAAGAGATATTTTTGATAGAGATTAATACAGCTATATGTATTGTGGCGTTTAGGAGAGTAGTATGAAACGTTGGATACTATATATTGTGTTAGGTCTGATTGTGTTTTTTATATGGGATAATTCCTTGCAAAATGGAGGAACCTCTGATAAGTTTAGTCTTATTTTTGCGGAGTGGCTTGCTCCTATAGCTGATAAATTAGGCTTTTACGGAAATATATGGACCTTAAATAGGATTGTTCGTAAATTAGCCCACCTAACAGAGTTCACAATCCTTGGTGGTGTTTTATATGTAGTTCTACGACGTTATATTGAATATGGCACAGTAGTAAAAACTATAGGAGTGGGTATAGTAATAGCTTGCCTAGACGAATTTATACAATTATTTTCTCTAGGTCGCAGCTCTCAAGTTTTTGATGTATTGATTGATACAATTGGTATAATCATTGGTATATCGGTAGTAAAATTAGCTTATTATATTAGTCATGATAAAAGATAAAAGTATATTAAAAATTTAAAAATTATTAATATAATGATGCGTAAAATATGACTCAT
>CAMUQE010000022.1 GCA_947096075.1 Veillonella parvula
GACGAAATTTACTTATCTATAATTTTTTTGTATTCATAATAAATTATTAAGATACAAATATAAAGAAAAAAATAGATTTACATTAAGAAATAGTATATAATAGTACCAACAAGTAGATTGATATTTTTTGATAAGGATCTGAGGAGTTAAAGATATGGTTGAAGTTTCTTACGAACGTTTAGCGACGATTTTTAAGGCATTAAGTGATGAAACAAGATTACACATCATCGATATGTTGTCTTGCAATGAATTATGTGCAGCCGATATTTTAGCGAGCTTCAATTTGTCTCAATCTACGTTGAGTTACCACATGAAAATCTTAATTGATGCAGGTGTAGTCAACTCTCAACGTAATGGTTTATGGACGCGTTACTCCATTAATGAAGCTACATTTGCCGATATTTTAGATATTCTCCCTCAATTATATAAAACTAAAGATGAGTGCATTTGTGCGCAGATTAAATACTGCCGCATTTCTGAGCACGAAAAAGAAGCGTAACAATGAGACGTTGGATTATGCATGTTGATATGGATGCATTCTTCGCGTCCATAGAACAACTGGATCATCCAGAGTATAAAGGCCACCCCGTAATCGTGGGTGGTCTTTCTTCGCGTGGTGTTGTAGCTACCTGTTCCTATGAGGCTCGAAAATTTGGTGTTCACTCTGCGATGCCAATCTCGAGGGCTAAGAAACTCTGTCCTGATGGCATCTATGTATATCCTCGGATGGATCGATATAAAGAAGTTTCGAACCAAATTTTTTCCATCATGAAAGAATTCACCCCTTATATTGAGCCTCTATCTATTGATGAAGCCTTTCTTGAAGTGAGCGGCATGTCTACCATGTATAGTGGTCCTAAAGCGCTAGGACAAGCCATTAAAGATCGTGTATTCAAGAAAACAGGACTTATTATCTCTGCAGGCTTAGCACCCAATAAATTTCTTGCTAAATTAGCCTCTGATTTAGATAAGCCAGATGGTCTTGTGGTCATCCCATACGGTCGTGAAAAAGAGGTGCTAGCTCCTTTGCCTATTAAACGTATTTGGGGTGTTGGCCCTCGGACAGAGAAAATTTTGAAAGCTGGTGGCTTTCATCTGATACGTCATATTCAGTCTTTGCCTGATGAAATTACTTTAATTCCTCTTGTGGGAAATCAGGCAAAGCGCATATGGGAACTTGCGAATGGTATCGACGATAGACCTGTTGAAACAGACCGAAAGATACAATCGATTGGAGCTGAGGAAACCTATGAAGAAGATCTCACAGAGGGCCGTGCTATCGAATTAGAATTTAGGTACTTTGCAAACCGTTTATCGAAACGGCTTCGGAGACGTAGCCTTTATGGACATACTGTATCTATCAAGGTTCGGTATGATGATTTTACTACCGTATCACGGCAGAAGCGGCTAGATACGCCGTCAGATCATGAGCATGTATTTTTTGAAACTGCGCTGCTCTTGTGGAATAAGCTCATGCAAGATAAAACGAGTAAGAATCCGAAAGGTACAAAGAAAGACGTAGAAGCACTAGGGGCAACTATGAAAGTGAAATCTACTGATTATAGGTATAGTAGTTCTAAAGATAATCGTTCTAACTATATTGGTTCTAAATATAGTAGTTCCAGTGAGATTACTTTTATGGATCCGCCGGGTCCTATCCGTTTATTAGGCCTTACTGTGAGTGGTCTCGATGGGGAGGTTCCTATGCAGGATAGTCTCTTTGAATCTTTACAGGATGAAACGGAAGATAAGTTAGCTAGTGTATTAGACTCCTTAGAGTCCAAATTCGGGGAGACCGCTGTCATGAGCGGGGCACTGTGGCAACGCTTTCACGGAGACAATGGAATACGCAGAAAACGGTCAGAGTTGAAAGCGGCAGTGGATGCACAGCCTGATCAAGAGGATGGGGAGTCTATTAATGTTGATGTAGTCTCAACTAAAGAGGCTAATCGGTCTACAATTGCAGATACATACCCATCTATTGAAGGACCTAAAAAGACCGTCAAAAAGGACTTATAAAGATTATATTGAATACTTTCGCTAATATAATTGTTCGTGTTACAATATGGGTGTAGTGTTAATAAATTACCGCAAGAGAGGTATAGATATGAGTTTATTTCGTGTGGCCATTCATTATGGCGTAAACAGCAATGGTTTCTTGTCCTATGATACAGAAACAAAAACAGTGTCCGTAGATTTACCTGAACAAGAGTGGGTTGATAAGGTTCTCGCTTACTTGAATAATGAACATGCTATCGAGCATGCTACAGGTCTTGATACGTATGAACGGTTGAACGTAAAACCATTGGAATCTTTGGATAACTTTAAATTAGCTCTGACACGCATGTGGGAAGCTATCGACGTACAAGTTGACTGGAGTCGTCCGGCATAAATTGAATGAAAACACCTTGTGATCTACACGTTGGTAGAAGCAAGGTGTTTTTTGTTTTGCTCAGGTTGGGAAGTAGACGTATGTAGCTATAACTAGTATATATAATACTGTGAATTCTCATTTGTGTTTTACAAATGATATCATGTATACAAGATTTATAAAGGTTTAGGGTTGTTCTATTAAAAAAATTGTGATATTCTAATTACAGAGTAATGGATAATAATTATCCGTTAATAATATTTATCTTAATTGAGATGTATAATCTAAAAAATTATGTAAAGTAAATTACTTTCATTTTGATCTCTAAGTAGGAGTTTGTAACATGAATAATGAAAAGAAACTAACAACCGCCTTTGGCGCTCCCGTACCAGATAATCGCAACTCTGCTACAGCAGGTAAACGTGGTCCTGTATTGATGCAAGATGTTTGGCTCATGGAGAAATTAGCTCATTTTGAGCGCGAAGTAATTCCTGAACGCCGCATGCATGCTAAAGGATCCGGTGCATTTGGTACTTTCACAGTAACTAATGATATTACAAAATATACGAAAGCAAAAATTTTCTCTGAAGTAGGCAAGCAAACGCCGTTATTCGTGCGTTTCTCCACCGTTGCCGGTGAGCGTGGTGCGGCCGATGCAGAACGCGACATTCGTGGCTTTGCCGTAAAATTTTATACGGAAGAAGGAAACTGGGACCTCGTAGGTAACAATACACCGGTATTCTTTATCCGCGATCCATTGCAATTCCCTGATTTGAACCGCGCTGTAAAACGGAATCCAAAAACAAATCTTCGCGATGCGACAGCAAACTGGGATTTCTGGACTAGCTTGCCAGAGGCGATTCACCAAGTAACAATCGTCATGAGTGACCGTGGTATTCCTAAATCCTACCGCACAATGCATGGTTTCGGCAGTCATACATACAGTCTTATCAACGAAAACGATGAGCGCGTATGGGTTAAATTCCATTGGGTTTGCCAACAGCCGATTGAAAATCTTTCCGACGCTGAGGCGGCTAATGTGGTAGCTAGTGACCGTGAAAGTCACCAACGTGACCTCTTTGAGGCTATTGAAAAAGGCGATTTCCCTAAATGGAAATTATGCATCCAAGTGATGACGGAAGAACAAGCTAACAATATGCCATACAATCCATTCGATTTAACAAAAGTATGGTATCATGACGAATTCCCATTGATTGAAGTTGGTGTGATGGAACTTAACCGCAATCCGGAAAACTATTTCCAAGATGTAGAACAAGCTGCATTTGCTCCAACAACTATCATTCCAGGCGTATCTTTCTCTCCTGATAGAATGCTTCAAGGTCGTTTGTTCTCTTATGCCGATGCGCAACGCTATCGTCTAGGGGCAAATTATTATCAAATCCCTGTTAATGCCGCTAAATGTCCTGTAAATATCTATCATCGCGATGGTCAAGGGCGTATAGATGGAAACCATGGATCTACAATTGGCTACGCACCAAATAGCTTTGGTGAATGGGCTGAACAACCAGAATTTAAAAATCCTCCTCTCGATGTATCTGGTCCAGCTTACCAATATGACTTCTATGAAGACGACTCTGACTTCTTTACACAACCAGGTAAATTGTTCCGCCTCATGAGCCCTGAACAACAACAAGCCTTGTTTGATAACACCGCAGCGGCTATGAATGGTGTACCTGATTTTATCAAAGAACGTCATGCAAAACATTGCTACCAATGCGATCCAGCTTATGGTGAAGGCGTTGCTAAAGCATTGGGTATGGACATTGACTTTAGTGATGTAAAATAAGGGAATACATCCTATTTAAACAACAGAAAAGACAGTTAATCTAAACAATACTAACGATTGAAAAGAACTTTCTTAACTAATAACTCTTTTACATTTATATAAAAACAAATCTATAAAAAATCTAAATTCACACAAAAGTTTTATACACTGATACCAATTATCTTATAAACAAATAAAACCCTTTAAAGGGCCTTTGCTAATCACATCTAAATTAAGAGTCATCAATGATGTGTAGCAAGGGCCCTTTCTCTGTGTTAAAATATACAAATTTCAAAAGGATTTTAGTATAATTATGTAGAATTATATAATGTATTAAATTTGTACGAAATGTTATATGTGAATAGGAGGCAATTATGAAACGTAGTAGTTTGGCATGGTATGTAGCCGTGGCTTGTCTTGGTAGCAGTCTTTGTGTAGGTTCTGTAGTACAGGCGAATTCTCCAGAGACGGTGAAAGTAAATAGCCCTGTTTCTGCTGCTGTTGTAACGCAGGCTCAACCAGCTCAACCTGTTACTGTTACAGCAGCTAAGAATGATGTAGCTAGTGCTGCAGCAAATAATACAGTAGCTAATAATGCAGTAGCTAATAGTGAATCGGCGAATGATGCGGCAACACAGGTTGAACAGGCAGCACTCAAGCAAAAGCAGCAGTACCAAGCTGATACAGAGACGATGGGGCTGTTATGGATGCGCACCTCTGCGGAGTATAGAGCACTGGCATATCAGGGTTATAATGTGGCAATGAATATTGTCAAAATGGCTGTTGTTGATCCATCTCATCAGAGAAAGCCTTTAGCTATAGTTCTTGATGCGGATGAAACAGTAGTGGATAATACAAAACTGATGGGTGAAAGCATCGCCAATGGCAATGGTCGTTTTGATGCTCCTTGGTGGCGTCAAGCTGTACATCAAGGAAAATCGCAAGCCATGCCTGGGGCCGTTGACTTCCTAAATGAAGTACATAAACAAGGGGTAGAAATCTTCTATGTTTCAAACCGCTACGCACCTGTAAACCTTGATGTAACGATACAGAACTTTAAAGAACTAGGATTCCCATCTGTTGATAAAGACCATGTACTACTATTCGAAAAAGACTCTGACAAACAACCTCGCTTTGATATGATTGCCAAAAAATATTATGTCGTTGTATACATGGGCGATAACGCCGGTGATTTTCCAATCGGTACAAAAGGCAAGACTTTAGCTGAAAGAAATGGCATCATCGATGCTCATAAAGAAGACTTTGGTACTACCTTTGTGGTATTTCCAAACCCTGCCTATGGATCTTGGGTAAGTGCATTAGCTAAAGGCTACCAAAACCTAAGCCCAGAAGAACAAAAACAAATAAATAACCAATACCTACAACAATAAGGACGCCTTGCGTATACTTTATTAAAAACGATATAATAAAGTATACATGCGTCTATAGCTCAGTAGGATAGAGCGGCAGTTTCCTAAACTGCGTGTCACTGGTTCGATTCCGGTTAGGCGCACCAAAAATTAATAGGCATAAGGTTTTTAGTCTTATGCCTATTTTTTATGCCATTATTTTCTTATGTTAGTGAATTTTAAGTTATGCTGTTTAAATTGTAATAATGATATAATTAGATTAAATAGAGTGTTTGTAAAAGGTAGTTATATAAAGGTGTATCCTTATGAGTTTTTACAATTGGATTCAAGAGAAGTTTTTCGATAATTACGAAGAGTGGCGCATGAAGAGTCCCGATTATAATCGGAACGGTTTTAACATTATAGGCATAGATAATACCCTCAAGGCTATGAAAGATGGCTTTTTCATGTATATGGAGCTATATCCGCCTCATGCTATCGATGGTTGTACTGCTATGAAGGCCCGGGTAGGAAAATCATCAGATGCAGTGGATATTTTCTTAGACATCGATAATAAAACCTATCGCATGGCTGATGTGAGTTATCCTGATGCGGTGAAGATGATGCGGGCTTTTGTGAAAAAACGCAGAGTACCTGATCGTAGTTTGTGTGTAGAAGTAGCAAATCTAGATATAGAGCAGATGAAACCAACATTTACAGAGCTGGCAACGCTATTGCTAGGCAATGCTAAACAAGCTAACTCTTTCATGACTAAGGCAAAGTTACATTCTATGGAAGACTTAGAAGATAGCTGGTGGAATCTTTATGAGAAATTACAGTCTAAAGGTCGTGCTGTAGAGCTATCTTTGAAAATTGAATTAGAGGATTTTCTTCATAATGTGCAGAAGTTAATACGTAGTAAGGCTTTAGATACTAGGGAAGATTTGACTTTTGATACAGCTTCATTCGATGACAGTCAATGTATTATGGATTGGAGTGCTCAACTTAATTCCACTTGGAAAAACCATAAGTTAGTAGGTATGGACATCGGTACAGATAGTTTTGTGCTTATGGTACTTTCAAATGGGGAATTCGAAACAGCCCAAGAACTAGCAAAAGAGCTGTTACATAGAATCGATGTAGCTGAACGTTTGTGATGAAATAGCAAATCTTAACTATCGACAGTTTGCACGGTATAAATGTTATGAATAGGAGAGAGTCATATGAGTGTTGTACGTTTGCCAGAATATGAAGCAGAGTTTGAATCTGAAGTATTTGAAATCTATGCATTACCGCGTAGTGATGCGCATGGGGCTAGTCCTTATTTAGAGAAGTACCATAGACCACTGGTGTCTACCGATGCTATCTTAGATACTCGAACTGGCGTGCTTGACCGTAGCGAAGGCATTTTGACTTGGATTATTGAGGGCCTTGACGATAGATGGGGCTATTCTTTTGAGCCGCACGGTGTCTATAAATTGTTAGTTAAGAAAGCTAAGCCTATAGAGGATTTAGGCTATATGCGTCCCTCTTGGAATAATCGCTATTATGTGCTCGAGGTGTTAGAGGAGCACGCTAAACACAGCGAATTAGAAGCATTGTCTGCGTATTTAAAAACCCCTAAATACCTTCATACCGATAGGGGTGATTTTATGTTAAATCGAGAGTATCAATATTACACAGCGAGAATTGATGATTATGCATTCACCCTTGATGTAGACGAGGGTTCTGATGAAAGCTGTACCGTAGCATTGGCGGCTTTCAATAAGATTAAAAATTTCAAAGACTTTGAACAACGAATTAGCGTGTACATTAGTGAAACATTGCTAGATTTAGCTAATGATTGGCTCGACAATGACGATCAAGACCCGATTTCGGCAGATGTATTTGCGGAGCGCATTACTATGGGCGAATTGGCATTTCGTAATGATGGCTCCATAGAGGTTTATTATGACGATGATGATATTTTCTGGGGACACTGCATCATAGCCAATATTGATGCGGATGGGAATCCTGTTAATGCGGATATTGCAGGATGATAATTTAGCGGAGAGAGACGATGGAAGATATATATAATCAAGTAAGAAGTTTTTTCGCTAATGACATTGATTTAAATGATTTATACGATTCTGAAGCTGTCGTTTGGATTGATTGGCGCGAGTACGATGAAGATGTAGTGCGCTATTTTAATGACATGATGGATGAGCCTATCGATATTAAAATGGTTAGTAATGGCAAGGCTTATGGTGACGATATTGTATTGAAGAATGGCGATAAAGAGCTGCAAATTCCTTACGGTGATGAGCAAGATCGAGATGTGACCATCAAATATTTCAATGACTTTGTTAAACCTGATTATGAGGTGCGTTGGTTTACTGAAAGTCTTGGGAACGATACGCTCGGCTTTACCGTGCTTTCAGGGCTGGAATGGGCGAAATTAAACGATGAATTTGGTGCGGATACGGTTCGTTATTATTTTGAACCTATTGATTTTGAAAGCGACATGTTTAATCTCGGCATGGACGAAGCCTCTGCATTGCTTGCGTTACGAGAAGACAGTGAAGACGTTAATTCTGACTTTAGTACACAATTAGACTGGATTAGAATCATAAACAAAGAAAAGACCTTGGATGAACAAAAAGAGAAGGGACAAATTGACTTAAAACAGTACATGGCTGCTAAAAAAGAACTACAACAGATTAAGGATGAATTTGTGGCAGTTCATGGTGAAATGCAATAAGGGGTAATCAATATGGACTACTTAGAAATATTACGAAATGATGCTAAGCTAGCTGAAGAGTTTGATATGCTGTTTGATTTTCACCTATTAGACGGTTTGGAAGAACGAGATACTGCCGAAGGGCGATGCACCTTCTCTTTACCTGGAAAGGCTTTCGGTCGTGATGGTGCCGGTGGCGAATATCATCAATTAGAGGATGGATCTATCGGGTATATGAGTAGCGAAGGAGAATGTGGTCGTATAGCTGAAAGTGTAGATGATTTAATTCGTTTATTGGTGTATAGCATTTGCTGGCATGATTATTGTGACACCAGCCAATATACGGACATATCTACTCTCGAAGCCTATGCCAATGAGCGTCGTGATGAAATCGCTTTTTATACAGAAATGGATGTATGGGAAACCGTTGTTCAGGCGCTAGGCATGCCTTTAGAAGCAAATGTAGCTGCTGAATTACAAAAATTCTATGACGCTGCAAGTCGAGCTCCTTTATATACTTGTTATTTTCATGAGGATGATGGAACCGTTACAGAATCACAAAATCTGTTTTTCTAGACGTATTGTCTAAAAGGAGAATTATATGGCTATTGATGGAATAAAAATCATAGATAGTGATGATGGCCATGATATTTATAATTTAATTGTTGAGCGCTATAGAGATGGTATCAGTATTGATACAATTGTTTCAGAAATATTGGCTGAAGAGCAGAGTTTTTGCACTGACGAATTCTATACAGAAATTTATTGGACTTCCGTAGCTTATTCACTGTGGAAGATAGGTCATCTGTCTGAGGATATTAAAGGGAAAGCCTTAGACATAATCGGGAAGGGTGCTCATGAGTTTTGGCTAGAAATTGATAGCAAGGCGCTCAAACAGCGTCAAAAGGTGTTGGATACATTAGCAGTACAACTACAAAGTGAAAATCCAAAGCCTCTTAAAGTTCGAAAATCTAAAACAAAGCGAGAACCTCATTTTAAGGTGGGCGATGTACTAGCCGTTAAGTTTAAAGACAAATATGGAGCCATCTTCGTGTCGGACGTAGATCAATCACCGCGAAAAATCGAATATCATTTGGCCTGTACAAGACTTTTACAAGCGGATAAACCTAGTATGGACGATTTTTTAAATAGTCAAATTTCCTGTCGGAAAGATAATACAAATTTCGGTATCAACACCGACTGTTGGTTCAATCATAAGGACTTAGGGCTGCTATTAGGTGATTTGGAAATTGTCGGAACCGTTGAGCTGTATCCGTGCAAGCTCTGGAAACTAGCGCCGGCAGGCACATTGGACGATATCTATAATGAGATTACAGATGAACCAAGAATAGGTAGACTTCGCCTGATAGATACTTATGAATTGGTGAAAGATATTATTCGTCAATAATTACTGACAGAAATAGAGCACTAACTATCTAGGGAGGTTTTAGGTTATGGGACTCATTGCAAATTATAATTGTGTAAATGATAAAAATTTAAAAGAGCTCAAGGGTTTAGGTTCATCAGAGGAAGAGCTTTTTGAAACCGTTGAAGAGTGGAGTGATGAGGACGAGTTATTGCTAGACATTGATAAGATGTGGGATGTCCTTCACTTCGTGCTTACTGGTGTGAGCGCTGATCATATAATAGATGATAATCCACTTAGTCAAGCTGTGCTTGGTGTAACGTCGATTGAGGACTTATCTGAATATATGGCTTATACGGAACATTCCAAAATAGCTGATATTGTAGCGGCTTTAGAGTAGTTTGATATGGAACAAACACTCGAATCTTTCGATATGAAAGCCTGCAAAGAAGCCGAGCTATACCCAAATATTTGGGACTATGATGAGGAAGAGGAGGAAATCAAAGATGAAATTCTCCACGATTTCGAGCAGATGAAAGTGTTCTATAAAAAAGTGCTAGACACAAAGGGCCATGCAATAGTTACGATTTGTTAAGACGCGTATGTGTATGGCGTAGATAAGGAATACAAAATGGCAGTATTAAATGAAAAGCAGATCAGAGATGGCTTCAATTATTTCTATAGGGATGAGGAGCATCCAAAGTCTGTGGTAGAAGTCTCTGAATATGATGGCGAAGATAAATTAATTATTAATTGCACACAGTTAGATGAAGGGTATTCTGCTAAAGATAAGAAACGTATTTGGCTAGAATGGTGTGATTTTCTGGTAAATAATCCAGACACTTTTACAGAACTTGTTTTTGGTACGAGAATGCCACAGGAACTGTTTAATGCGGTTTGCGCCCAACAAAAGCTCAAGAAATTACATATAAAATGGGGGGTCTATCCAGATATTTCAAAACTAGAAAATTTACAAGCACTAGAGTATTTAAGTATTGGCTCAGGTAGGAGTGTGGCAAGCATCGAACCTATTTCAAAATTAGCGAATTTGGTTGCTCTTTCTATTGAAAACTTTCAAAAAATTGATGATTATAGTCCATTAGCCAATTTGAAAAAGATTGAAAGTCTTTCTTTAGAAGGTGATTTTGCATCTCCTAAAATTCTGAATGTTCAATCATTAGGGTTTTTACGTCATATGCAGCAGTTGCGGTTTTTTAGTTTCCTTACTGCTAGAGTGAAGGATAAAAACTATTCTCCAATTTTAGAACTTAATAATTTAGAACATCTTACGTTAAAATCTTGTAAAGAGGTTAAGCAGTTGTATCCTCAATTAGTTAAGCTACCAAAGTTGAAGTATGGTACTGTATTAGAACGACCGGAATTATATGAGTAATAAATTATGAAAAGGAAATAACTACAATGGACAAAGCACGTAAAAAGGAATTATTGAAAGACTATAAAGCTAAAGAAAAACAGGATTTTCAAGATAGCTTACCTATGGACGAAGAATTGTTTTGGAATCTCTTTGACTATGTAGACGAGAAATTAGAGGCGAATGATGGTTGCGATCATAGTTTGACTTTCACAAGAGAATTTTTGGAAAAGCAGAGCGTAGATGTTGAAAGTGTACTAGCCTGGATTATTAATGAAGGTGGCGGGTGTGATTGTGAGGTTCTCTACAATGTAGAAGAGAGATTTGAAGAGTAATATCTATGTAATTGGGGAGATTTTCGTATATAGATTGTTTTTGATTTAGAGCAAACTGTAAGCAGTCTAATGTAAATTTATTTGTGATTTTGGCAACCAAGTAATCTTTGGTAAAAAATCATAGTATACTAGAAATGTTAAATACTTCTGGCGATATTAGCGATTTTGTTTAAGAAGCGCCGGCGTTTTTCATCTGAGCTGTTTTCTGTGCCCGCTAACTGGGTATGTGTAACCGGTTTGAAGCCGCAGGCTTTCAGTACTTGATCTTTCATGACTTTGCCGTAGTCTTGGACAAACAATGTTACGAGGGCCGGAGTGTTATGGGTGGTGATAATCCAGGCGGATTTTTCCTGTAAATGACCTATAAGGCCTCTTTTACCATATGAATAGGCAAAGCCCGCTGTAAAGACACGATCGATAAATCCTTTAAGTATAGCCGGCATACCGCCCCACCAAATAGGGTAGATAAAGATGATATGGTCTGCCCAAGTAATCAAATTACGATACTTTTCCATATCCGGCACAGTACTTAGATCTCGACGTTTGTGCGTGTCATCAAATCGCAATACAGGATCAAATTGCTCCTCATATAGATCCAAGGTGTTTACATTGTGGTCTTTTGAAAGATTCTGTTGGACTACTTTCAGAATAGCACTATTAAAACTCTGATGATTAGGATAGGTGTAAACGATTAAAATGTTCATGGCTAGTTCCTTTCTATTCAATCAGTGTCACGTTGAGGGGATTCTTATAATAAAATGGTATCTATAGAAAGTTAAAGTCTAGTGAAGAGCATCTATTTTGAAAGTAAATGACGATAGAATTTGCTAAGGATGTATTGTTAATTCCTTTTATTTGCAGGTGTTGCCATAAAGGTTTATAGTATAGGCATGTGATGGATATAGTCACATGTCTATTTTTTATAAGGAGGACTCTATGCAACACGTTCAACCCCGCAGTACTACGTCCGCGTTAGTACTCACAGCCGTATTGATTGCCCTCGCAACATTGTTTACCATGTACACGAAAATCCCAGTACCTGGCATTCGCGGCTATTTCAATGTAGGAGATGTCGTTATTATGACGTCAGCTCTATTATTAGGTCGAAAATATGGCGCCTATATTGGTGCTATCGGCCCAGCGTTAGCTGATTTATTCCTCGGCTATGCAGTCTTTGTACCCATCACCTTCGTGGTGAAAGGCATTGAAGGCTATCTTGTCGGTACTGTCTATAACAATAAGACAACTACCTCTGCCTTGGTAGCAACTATCGTAGGCGGTATTGTTATCGTAGCTGGCTACTTTATCGCTGAATACTTTGTATTTGATCCAGGCGTAGCCATTGCTAGTATTTTAACGAATGCTATTCAAGCCGTTATGAGCGTGATTATTAGCATGATTTTATATGCTATATTACGGAGACGACTTGCGTAGTAAATTGACAGTCTCTAGAATTCAGACTATACTATAAGTACAATAGAGCCAGTTAACGTGTTCTAGGCGTTAGGCTCATCAAAGAATGTTGAATTTGATAAACCTAACGTGTCTAAGTATTGCAGTACTTAGTCTTAAACGTTAGGTTTATCTTATTTTATAATCAATATATTGATTATTTCTTAAGAATTAACACTACGAGGGTAGCGAATAAAATCATTAATGATAGTGATTCGTATACAGTCATAATGTCACCTCCCTCAAAAGACGGAGATGAACCTAACTCACGTTAATGGCTCTTTCGTTATTAGTATATAGCGGATTTTGAATATTGAAAAATACGAATTAATTTCGTACAATTTTTACACAAATATAAGGGAGACTTTATCAAGAGTCTCCCTTTGTTAGTTTTAAATAGACTAATATTTATTAATAGATTTTTATTGCTATCGCTCCTTAATTACAGTATATTTCGTTCTTCAAAGACCGCTTTCACCGTGAACAGTGCGTTCAGTACGCGTGGAAATCCCGCATAGGGGATGCAATGTGTGCAGACCTCTACGATTTGCTCGGGCGCGATATCGACGTTGAGTGCCGCGTTGGTATGTACTTTCAGCTGAGCCTCGCAACCGCCCAGTGTTAAAAGGGACGCGAGCGTAATCAGTTCCCGTTCCTTGAAATCCAGGTTGGGGCGCGTGTAGATATCGCCGAACAGTTCGACCAATAAATCGGCTATGGTCGGTGAAATCTCTTGAATTGTGTTATACACCTCCTCGCCGTGCAGCCCGTCAATTTGTTTCAATGTGTTCATACCGATGTTAAAACGTGTTTCTTTCATAATTATTACCTCCGTCTAGACGTATGATATATGCTCGAGTATACTTGAGGTCAAGGTGGTGAAAGTATGAAAATCGGTGAATTTTCAAAATTGGTAGGGCTGTCTATTTCTACATTGCGATATTACGAGGATCAAGGGTTTCTTCACATCGAGCGACAGAACGGCATTCGTAATTACCATGCGGAGGATGTGGGCTTTGTGCAGTTTATTAAACGCTTGAAAGACATGGGAATGCCGCTTGCGAATATCAAGCGATATGCGGATTTAAGGTATGCCGGAGCTCATACGGCCCGTAAAAGAATGACACTGTTGCAAGAACACTATCGATTTATTGAGGCCGAAATTAAACGATTGGAAGGTTATAAGAATAATCTAGAAGATAAGTTAGAGTTGTATGAAAATCTTTTGAATCAAGATTACAAATAATTGACATACGTATAAATACGTATTAAAATATATGTAAGTCAAAAATATAAAAGGACGGTGATTGATGTTTGACTACACCAAAAGAGTTAATGAAGGTTTTAACAAAGGATGGTTGGTATATTGATAGAATTAGAGGCTCACATCATATATTAAAACATCCAACAAAAAATGGGCGAGTGACTATAGCACTACATAAAGAAGATTTAAAACCTAAAACATTACAAACAATCTTGAAGCAAGCGGGGCTTAAATAGCCCCCTATCAAGATAAAATGGTGGAGTTAAGATAATCACAAGCTAAATGCCTAGATAGGAGGAGGAAATAATGAGAAAGGAAATGTACCCGGCTGTATTTAGTACAGATGGTGGAACTGGATATACAGTAAGTTTTCCGGATTTGTTAGGCTGTGTAACTGAAGGTAATACTTTACGTGAAGCAGTAGAAATGGCTGAAGATGCATTGGGAATCTACTTATATTCATTAAGTGAAGATGGTGAAGAATTTCCGGAAGCAAGCAATCCAATTGATATTAAATGTAATAAAGGTGAATTCATAGATTTAGTAAAATGGGATGAAGAGGAATATTTAAAAAGAACCGATAATAAAGCTGTAAAAAAGACCCTTACAATACCAAGCTGGTTAAATCATAAAGCTGAAGAGAAACAACTTAATTTTTCACAAATTTTACAGAGAGCATTAAAGCAAGAATTAGAATTAGTATAATGTGTAATATTTAAAATTTATAGATTACAACTCATATAAGTAATATTAATTAGCTTCTGACTTATTGCTTAGGTAGTTAAGTAACGTTTTCATATGGTATAATACTTTCATTATGTAGTGAAAAAAGGAGATCCAAATGGCAAATTTACCTAACTGCCCTAAGTGTGGCGACGAGTACACATACGAAGACGGTCATATGTTTATCTGCCCTATGTGTGGCAACGAATGGACAGTGGCTGACGCACAAGCTGCAGCTGAAGCGGGTATCATTCGCGATGCTAACGGCAACGAGCTCGCTGACGGCGATACAGTGGTTGTTGTAAAAGACCTCAAAGTAAAAGGCGCTGGCGTATTAAAACAAGGTACGCGTGTAAAAAATATTCGCCTCATCTCTGGTGCAAGCGATGGTCACGATATTGATTGCAAAATTGACGGCTTCGGTGCGATGGCATTGAAGTCTGAAATGGTTAAGAAAATCTAATTTAAGGAATCCCTACCGATAAAAATTCGGTAGGGATTTTTTCGTGGTATAATCAACTTATAATGCATATAGTAAGAGAGTATTTAGATGAGAGGAAATTATGTTTAACCGTGTTATTTTATTGGCCTTATTAGTATCTATGATGAGTCCTATTAGTTCTCTAGCTGCAGATGTAAAGCCTGCCGACAAGCGTAATTATGAATTGCAACAACAGATTTCTTATAACGTGATCATTCCACCAGAGGCTTTTGAAACGAGTGCAGACGGAACATTAATCGTTCCTATAGAAATTAAGACGGACGATAAGGGTAATATTGTAGCTGTTGAAGCAGGCCCTAATAATTGGAAGCTAGACCGTGAAGCGTATCCAATTTTTGAGGAGGCTGCTAAAGAGGCGGCTTGGGATACTAAACATGTTGATACTGATGAAGCACTCGTTGTAACGATTCCCGTTAGTATTGTCATGCTATCTGATAATAATCTAAAGAAATGATAAAGGAGGACTTATGGAGGCTACAAAAGATTTAGAGAAATATACTTATGAGCTTCTCGCTGAACGGGGCGTTACATTAGAGGACATTTCTGAACTTGTTTTTTATGTACAAAAGCCATATATGCCGAATTTAAACATTGAAGAGTGTCGTGAAAGTGTGGTGTCTGTACTATCTAAACGGGAGGTACATAATGCGATTATTACGGGCATAGAGCTAGATAAGTTAACAGAGCAGAATAAATTGTCTCAGCCATTGCAACGTATTGTAGCTAATGATGAAAGCCTGTATGGTATCGATGAAATCTTAGCATTTTCTATCGTTAATTTGTATGGATCCATTGGCTTTACAAATTATGGCTATTTAGATAAGGTGAAACCAGGTATTATCAAAAAACTAGATAGTGAAGAGGGCGGGCATTGTAATACATTTCTCGATGATTTGGTAGGTGCCGTAGCGGCAGCAGCGGCAGGGCGATTAGCCCATAATGAGCCAAATCGAGTACGACATGCTATAGCAGAAGAATAAAGAGTATAACTAATATTGATTGAAAATAAATACTTTATTTTGTAGTTATATACAGGAGGAACTATGCAAAAGGTTTTGGTAGTAATCGATATGCAAAATGATTTTGTTGATGGTGCACTTGGCTCATCGCAAGCACAGTTAATCGTAGATAATGTGCGTAAGAAAATTGAAAGCTTTGATGGTCCTATTATCTTTACTCGTGATACTCATGATAGCGATTATTTGGAACGTCAAGAAGGGAAGCTTTTACCAGTGCCACACTGCGTGAAAAACACAGAGGGATGGCATATTGTAGACGGCTTGATCGAGGCGGCGGAGAACCGTAAAATTATGAGCCCCGTATCTTTTGTGGATAAACCCAATTTCGCATCTTTTGAATTGGTGAATCGACTAGAGGGGATGAATACCGTTAATCCTATCGAGTCTATTACTCTCATCGGCTTATGCACGGATATTTGTGTTGTTTCCAATGCAATCCTGTTGAAAGCAGGATTGCCAGAGATTCCTATTCACATTGATTCGAGCTGTTGTGCTGGCGTAACAGAGGAGTCTCATCAAGCGGCATTAACAACGATGAAAATGTGTCAGTGCATCATTGACTAACTTGTGGATCAAATTTATATAAAGTTATGTGATATTGCTGATCAAAAGTCACATAATAATTAACTAATTAAAGGCTGTAGGAGTTCCTATAGCCTTTTATGTTAGTCTTTTATATTGACGTTTTTCTATATAATGTGTACAATTAGATAAAGAATGATAATTTATATCAATTTGTTAGCTGAAATATTATATCCTAACTTCTGGTTACGTTAGGATAATCAGTCTCTTCTTGAAGTATATATGCTATGCTAGTAGATTGATTCTATATTACCGATGCAGGTGCATCGAATCGCTTTCACAAGAACGATGATACGAAATAGTTAGCATTGTTCTATGCCCTAAATTTAAGGAGGACTACTATGAAACCTTTCGAACTCGCACCATTACCGTATGCGTATGA
Source organism: Veillonella parvula (assembly GCA_947096075.1). Classification (GTDB taxonomy): domain Bacteria; phylum Bacillota; class Negativicutes; order Veillonellales; family Veillonellaceae; genus Veillonella; species Veillonella parvula_C. The sequence continues at coordinate 17,223 of CAMUQE010000022.1, forward strand.
TTACCTTGAGCCTGTTATCGATACTGAAACAATGAAATTGCATCATGACAAGCATCATCAAGCCTATGTTAATAATTTGAACGCTGCTATCGCGAAATATCCTGATCTTCCGTATGGTTGTGTAGACTGTATTCTCGGCGATATTGCTAATGTGCCTGAAGATATCCGTCAAGCAGTTATCAACAATGGTGGCGGTCACAAGAACCACACCATGTTCTGGGACATCATGACAAAACCAGATACTTCTAAATTGCAAGGCCCTTTGAAAGAGGCTATCGATGCTGAACTTGGTGGCTACGATGCTTTTGTTGAAAGCTTCTCTACTGCGGCAGCTACACGCTTTGGCTCTGGTTGGGCTTGGCTTGTAGTTAACAAAGATGGCAAGCTAGAAGTGACATCCTCTGCGAACCAAGATAATCCTCTATTGGAAGGTAAAAAAGCAATTCTATGTTTAGACGTTTGGGAACATGCATACTACTTGCACTACCAAAACCGTCGCCCAGACTATATCAAGGAATTCTTCCGAGTTATTAACTGGGACAAAGTTTCTGAAAACTACGAAAAAGCATTGAAACCACATCATGATTAAGTGGTACACTTGTTAGAAACAGAAACAGAAACAGAAACAGAAACAGAAACAGAAACAGAAACAGAAACAGAAACA
>CAMUQE010000023.1 GCA_947096075.1 Veillonella parvula
GTACGAGATGCACCATAAATTTGAATGGGTTCATTACAAATACGTGATAAACCATATTCCAAACATCCTTGTACCGTTAAGCCTTTATCATTAGGTTGCTTTTGATAACCTGCTAAATCTGTACCATCATAAGCCACTATGATCTGTATGTTTCTCATAGATCTAACCACCACAATGCGACAAGTACAATAGTTACCAAAACAACAGCGCCAACACCAATATAATCGACATAAGTAACTTGTAATTCCTTCATACGCGTACGGTTGACACCACCTCTATAGCAACGCGCTTCCATAGCGATAGCTAATTCATCGGCCCGTCGAAACGCACTGATAAATAATGGTACTAAAAGTGGCACCATGTTTTTCGCTCGTTGAATAATAGAGCCCGTCACAAAGTCTGCACCACGAGCAGATTGTGCCTTCATAATACGATCGGTCTCATCCAGTAAGGTAGGAATGAAACGCAACGCAATGGTCATCATCATGGCCAGTTCATGAGCAGGAACACCAATGCGACGGAATGGATTGAGCAAGTGCTCGATGCCATCAGTCAAGCGGATTGGCGAAGTCGTATAGGTCAACAAGGAGGAGAACAAGATTAAGAAGATTAATCTTGCCGCCATTTGAAGGCCCATTGCCACCCCATGATCTGTAATATTAATAATTCCCCATTGGAAAATTGGATTACCTGGCGTCGTAAAAATATGAATACCCATGGTAAATACGATGATAATCCAAAGCGGTTTAATGGCAGACCACATAAGGCGCAATGGCAAACGCGATAACAGCATTGCAAAGATGGTAAAACCACCAACAATACCATATGCTAACGGAGAATTCGCCAAGAATATAGCTACAACAAAGATTGTAGTGGCTATAATCTTTGCACGAGGATCCATGCGATGTAAAAAAGAATTCCCTGGGAAGTATTGACCAATAGTAATGTTATTTAACATGGCTACCTCCCTCTAGAATTGCTTGTACCGCATCATCCACGGATAGTACACGATTAGATACATCTAGGCCTTGTTCGCGCAAATATTCCATGGTAACGGACACGGGAGGTACATCTACACTAACAGCTTGTAACTCATCGCGATGATTATTAAAGATATCCATCGGCTCACCATCGAGAACGACACGCCCTTTATCGAGTACTACAAGACGAGAAGCCATGCGAGAGATATCTTCCATGTTATGAGATACGAGAATTACCGTTATCCCCTTTTCCTTATGAAGGCGAATGATTTCTTCAAAGATTTCTTCCCGACCAAATGGATCAAGTCCGGCAGACGGTTCATCAAGCACGAGGAAGTCTGGGTTCATAGCCACTACACCAGCAATAGCAACGCGGCGCATTTGACCACCAGATAAATGAAATGGAGATCGTTCGGCATACATGTCGTAGTCAAGTCCTACAAACTTCATCGCATCTCGTACACGTTCATCTACATCATCAGCACTAAGCCCTAAATTTTTAGGACCAAAGGCGATATCCTGAGCAATGGTTTCTTCAAACAATTGATGCTCTGGGTATTGGAATACCATACCAACTTTATGGCGCATTTTTTTAGCTTCCTCTGTGGAGGCGCTAATATCTACACCATTGACCGTAACAGTACCAGTTGTAGGATGTAATAGACCATTTAGATGCTGTACAAAGGTAGATTTACCGGAACCAGTATGACCGATAACACCTAAAAACTCCCCATTTTCAATGGTAAGAGATACACCACGAAGTGCAGTCTTTTCAAAAGGAGTACCCATGCCGTAAGTATATGTAATATTATCTAATACGATCGCCATTAGTGGGTTCCCTCCCCTCTTGAAGCACCTGTTGAGTTTATATCGAATACATTTTGTATATCCGATTTATCTGTAATACTGTTAGTTTTTACAGCCGTAGTAGCATTAACAGTATTAGTAGCATTCGTTGCATTACTGGCTTTCATTGTACCACTTGCTAATTGTTTACCTAACTTTGAGCCTTTAAGCCCTTTTGCTAACTCTTCATTATTAATGATGCTCTTACCAACTTCATACCCTTTAGCATTCAGTTTAAAAGCAATTTCTGATGCCACCGGTACATCGAGGCCCAGACCTTTTAAGGTATCTACATGGCTAAAGATTTCACGTGGCGTACCATCATGTAATTTCACACCATTTTTCATAACCACAACGCGGTCTGCCGTAACAGCTTCCTCCATGAAGTGTGTAATATATACAATGGTAATACCTTCTTCTTTATTGAGCTTATGAACTGTTTCAAGAACCTCACGACGACCTTTGGGGTCGAGCATAGCTGTTGGTTCATCAAGAACAATGCAATCAGGCTTCATCGCTAATACACCTGCGATAGCAATACGTTGTTTTTGTCCACCCGATAATAAATGGGGCCCATGTTCTCTATATTCAGTCATATTAACAGCGGCTAACGCTGCATCGACACGTTGTCTAATTTCTGCACTAGGAATACCTAAGTTTTCTGGACCAAAGGCAACGTCCTCTTCTACGACGGCCGCTACAATTTGGTTATCAGGATTTTGAAATACCATCCCCACATGTTGGCGAATCTCCCAAATATGCGCTTCATCTCGCGTATCAAAACCACACACGTTGATATATCCTTCGCTAGGTTGTAATAGCACATTAAAATGCTTGGCAAGCGTACTTTTACCACTGCCATTAGTACCAATGATACAAACAAATTCGCCGTGCTTAATGGATAGACTCACATCGTCTAAGGCACGTACATCATTGCCGTTTTCATCAGTATAAATATGACTCATATGATTGACCTCAATCATAATGTCTTGTTCATTCATGGATAACCTCATATCTTTCTAGTCAATTTCGTTTCTATGAAAGTAGAACCCATTTGCATCATCTATCATACTCATGCTGTGCATGATTCCCTTATTTCAATTTATCCTATTAATAGAACTGGAATTTAATAATGTCTTAGATATTATACAAAAAGTTGACAATACATATTCATTATTTACGATAACTGCTAACATATTACGATATTATACTAGTCGATTGTACCATAAAATTGACAATAAAAAAACGGTGCTGCAACGTAAGTTACAACACCGTATGAGTTTGATTAAACTAACTCGATAATAGCCAAAGGTGCAGCGTCACCTTTGCGGAGACCAGTTTTGATTACACGAGTGTAACCACCTTGGCGGTCTGCATATTTTGGAGCAATTGTATCAAACAATTTTTTTACTACACTTTCATCCATGAGGTATGCAAGAACTTGGCGACGTGCATGAAGATCACCACGTTTAGCCAAAGTTACCATTTGATCAGCTAAAGAACGAAGTTCTTTCGCTTTAGCTTCAGTCGTTTCAATACGCTCATATTGGAAGAAAGATGTTAACATGCTACGGAACAACGCTTTACGAGCGGAGCTGTCGCGGCCTAATTTTCTGTACATTCGTCTTCCTCCTTATTCGCCTTTTTGTTTAAGTTGAAAACCACCTGGGTGATTATTGAGTTTTTCCTCAATTTCATCGATAGATTTTTTACCTAAGTTGCGAACTTTTCCTAAGTCATCAATGGTTTTGTCTAGCAAGTCTGCAATTGTATTAATGCCAGCACGTTTCAAGCAGTTATACGCACGAACAGAGAGTTCCAACTCGTCGATGGAAATCTTTGCTGGGCCGTCATCTACAGCTGGTTCTTCATTATCAGAACCTACTGGATCTATAACGATACCGCCTTCACCAGTGTTTACATCTACAACATCTGCAGAATGCGCTAATTTAGTGAAGTTCCCTAAATAACCAATCATAATGGCAGCAGATTTTGCCACTGCATCAGCAGCAGTAATGGAGCCATCAGTCCAAACTTCTAATGTAAGCTTGTCGAAGTCCATTTCATTGCCTACACGAACATCACTCACTTCGTATTTAGCACGAAGAATTGGAGAGAAGATGGAATCGATTGGAATACAACCAATAACATCAGTATCTTTTTTATTCTTCGTTGAAGGAACATAGCCTTTACCTCGTTCGATTACTACGTCCATTACGAGATGAGCTGTCTCATCCATTGTCGCAATCACGAGTTCAGGATTCAATACTTCTACCTCTGGCGGGAATTGTTCAGCTAAATCAGTAGCTGTCAATATTCCATCCTTTTGGAAGTCGAAATGAACTTCCAAAGGTAATTGTGCTTCTTCTTCAACTTTGATGCACAATTGCTTTAAGTTAAGGATGATATCCGTAACGTCTTCGCGAATACCAGGAATAGTAGAGAATTCATGAAGAACTCCATCAATTTTGATAGAGGTGATAGCTGCCCCATCCAAGGATGAAAGCAAAATTCTGCGTAAGCTATTACCGAGAGTGATCCCATAACCACGATCTAATGGTTCACATACGAACTTACCATAACGACCGCCATCGGCGATGTCCACTTTCTCGATTTTAAGTTTCTTTTCTTCGCTCATCAGGAACATCCTCCTATATAACACACGTTCATAGTTAATTATAGCACCGTATCATATCGGTCACTATAAATTATACACGACGGCGTTTTGGAGGGCGACAACCATTGTGAGGAATTGGAGTTACGTCTTTAATGGAAGTAACTTCAAGACCTGCAGCTTGTAAAGCACGGATTGCAGCTTCACGGCCGGATCCAGGACCTTTTACGAATACTTCAACAGTGCGAAGACCATGTTCCATTGCAGCTTTAGCAGCTTGTTCAGCAGCCATTTGAGCAGCAAATGGAGTGGATTTACGAGAACCACGGAAGCCCAAGCCACCAGCGGAAGCCCAAGACAACGCATTACCGTTTGTATCTGTCAAAGTTACGATAGTGTTATTGAATGTAGAACGAATATGAGCCGCACCGGATTCAATATGTTTCTTTTCTTTTCTTTTAGTTCTAACAACTTTTTTAGCCACGCTTTATCCCTCCTTTATCTTATTTCTTTTTACCAGCAATTGCTTTTCTAGGACCTTTGCGAGTACGTGCATTCGTTTTAGTACGTTGACCACGAAGTGGTAAACCCATACGATGACGTTTGCCTCGATAGGAGTTGATTTCAATTAAGCGTTTAATGTTAAGAGCTTCTTCACGACGAAGGTCACCTTCTACTTTGTAATCAGCATCTAACAATTCACGGATTTTCGCTACTTCATCTTCAGAAAGATCGCGAACGCGTGTGTCAGGATTGATGCCAGTTTTAGCAATAATTTCAGATGCTAAAGTTGGACCAATACCATAAATATAAGTTAAACCAATTTCCACTCGTTTATCACGAGGTAAATCTACACCGGCGATACGTGCCATCTAATCATCCACCTCCTATCAGATTATCCTTGTTTTTGTTTATGTTTTGGATTTTCGCAAATAACCATTACACGGCCTTTGCGTTTAATGATTTTACATTTTTCGCATATCTTTTTAACTGATGGTTGAACCTTCATTAGTACCTCCTTTGTGGACCCTATGCTTATTTAAAGCGATAGGTGATGCGACCACGATTTAAGTCATACGGTGTCAGTTCCATAGTAACTTTATCACCAGGAAGAATACGGATAAAATTCATACGCATTTTACCTGACACATGAGCCAATACGATATGACCATTTTCCAATTCAACTTGGAACATGGCATTCGGTAATGCCTCAACGACCGTACCTTCCACCTCAATAACGTCTTCTTTTGACATATCTTTTCCTCCGGTTACCTGTTTATTTAATTAACCGCGGTTCTTCCCGCATAGTTAATATTTCAGGGCCGTTTTCTGTAACAACCACTGTATGTTCGAAATGAGCAGCAGGTTTACCATCTACTGTAACTGCTGTCCAGTCATCCCCTAATACACGAACACGATGTGTCCCTAGAGTTATCATCGGTTCAATACACAATACCATACCTGGTTTCATAAGAGGTCCTTGATCAGGACTACCATAGTTTGGTATTTGCGGATCTTCATGCATTTCGCGGCCTAAACCATGACCTACGAAGTCGCGTACGACACCGTAACCATGTTTCTCACAATACGTTTGAACAGCGTGACCGATAGCACCAATACGGTTACCGACTTTCACTTGTTCAATTCCCTTGAACAGACTTTCCTCTGTAACTTTTAACAATTTCATCACATCGGGTTTGACGTGACCAATAGGAATCGTCACAGCCGAATCGCCGTGATATCCATCAATAGATGATACGAGATCAATACTGAGGACATCGCCGTTTTTAAGCTTACGCTTAGCGCTCGGAATACCATGAACGACTTCTTCGTTAATAGAAGCACAGATTGTAGCGGGGAATCCATAGTACCCTTTACAACTTGGTATACCACCGTGGCTGCGAATATATTCTTCGGCAATTGTATCTAACTCAAGCGTCGTGATGCCAGGTTTAGCCTTTTCTACTAACAAGGACAACGTGTCTGCTGTAAGCTTACTTGCCTTGCGGATACATTCAATCTCATGGGGCGATTTTAAAATAATCATAGATTATTTCTCCAACGCCTTAATGATGTCAGCAAATACTGCGTCTACATCTTGTAAACCATTGATTTCTTGATACAATCCGCTATTGCGATAGTAATCAATTAATGGTCTAGTAGATTCTTCGTACACAGCTAGACGTTTCTGTACTGTTTCAGGGTTATCATCAGCACGATTTTCTAGAACAGCTCGTTCGCTAATACGTTTAACCAATTCCTCGGAAGGAACGTTTAAGTTAAGCACAGCGTCCAAAGAAATTCCTAATTCTTTAAGGATTGCATCCAAGGATACAGCTTGCGCTGTAGTTCTTGGGAATCCATCAAGAATAAATCCAGATTTGCAGTCATCTTTCACCAAGCGATCACGTACGATACCAACAGTTACACTGTCTGGTACCAATTGACCGGCATCGATGTATTTCTTAGCCTCAACTCCAAGAGGTGTTTCGTTCTTAATCGCAGCGCGGAACATATCACCTGTTGAAATTTGGGGAATACCGTATTTTTCAATAAGTCGAGCTGCCTGAGTGCCTTTACCAGCACCAGGAGGTCCCATTAATAGAATATACATATTGTTTCCCTCCTATTTCACAAAGCCTTTATAGTGGCGTGTTACCATGAGCGACTCAATTTGTTGCATTGTATCAAGTGCTACACCTACAACGATGAGAAGAGCCGTACCACCAAAGTATACGCCTTGGACGCCGGTTATACTACCGAGGAAATTCGGTATAATAGCAACGACAGCTAAGAATACAGCGCCAGCCAAAGTGATCTTGGTCATCACGTTATCCACATAATCAGCAGTTGGTTTACCCGCACGAATACCTGGGATAAAACCACCGTATTTTTTCATATTATCTGCCATATCTGTAATGTTGATAGAGATTGCAGTATAGAAATACGTAAAGATAAAGATCAATATCGCATACAATGCCGTTTGTAACGGCGTCCCCCATGTAAATAAATCAGCAACTTTATGAACAAATTCATTGTCAATAAATTGTGCAATTGTTACAGGGAACATCAACACAGATGACGCAAAGATAATTGGGATTACACCTGCCTGATTGACTTTCAACGGCAAGAATGTAGAGTGACCACCGTACATTTTACGCCCTACTACGCGTTTTGCGTATTGGATAGGAATGCGACGTTGGCCTTGTGTAACTGCCACTACGACAGCGATCATCGCAAGTGCAATTACAGCAAATAAGAATGCTTGGAACATGTTAATGGTTCCGTTTTGGATATATTGATAAATAGTTTCGAGACCATCTGGCAATCGAGCTACGATACCAGCAAAGATGATCAAGGAAATACCATTACCTATACCATATGCTGTGATTTGCTCACCAATCCACATCAATAAACATGTGCCTGCTGTGAGGATGATGGCCACAACAAATACGCTAAGGAAATCATTATTTACCAAAGCGTTATTTGCTCTAAGAGCAAATGCCATACCAGCGGCTTGTACAAAGCCAAGGACTACGGTGCCATAACGAGTTACCTTCGCTATTTTCTTACGCCCGTCTTCACCATCTTTACTCCATGCTTCAAACTGAGGAACTACAGACTGAAGCAGTTGCATGATGATGGAAGCATTAATGTAAGGGGTAATACTCATCGCAAAGATAGAGAACTTACTTAGCGCACCACCAGCAAACAAGTCTAATAGACCAAATAGGTTACCGGATGTAAACAAGGATTCAATAACAGATGCATCTACACCTGGTACTGGGATGTGAATGCCGGCTCTAAACACAGCAAACATCATCAATGTGTACAAAATCTTGTTACGTAACTCAGTAATCTTAAAGATGTTCGAGAGGCTATCTAGCACCCTAGATCACCTCAACTTTTCCGCCTGCTGCTGTGATTTTCTCTTCAGCAGCTTTAGTGAAGCCATTAGCGATAACAGTCAAGTTTTTAGTTTCCAATGTACCGTTACCTAAAATACGAATACCATCGCGTACATTTTTCAAAATGCCAGCTTCAATAAGAGCTACTGGATCAACTGTTGCACCATCTTCAAAGCGATTTAATTGTGCTACGTTAACTTCAGCATATTGTTTAGCAAAAACGCTGTTGTTGAAACCGCGTTTTGGTAAACGACGATAAAGAGGCATTTGGCCGCCTTCAAAACCGGAGCGAACGCCACCGCCAGAACGGGAGTTTTGACCTTTTTGACCACGACCAGATGTTTTACCCAAGCCAGAACCTAAACCACGGCCTACACGAGTACGAGTTTTTTTAGAACCAGCTGCTGGTTGTAATTCATGAAGTTTCATTCAGTGCACCTCCTTATCAGTATTAAACTTCTTCAACTTTTACTAAATGTCTAACTTTATGAAGCATACCTTCGATTTGAGGTGTTACTTCTTTTACGACTTGAGAGTTAGTTTTTTTCAAGCCCAAAGCTTTAACTGTCGCGCGTTGATCTTCAGGACGACCGATTAAGCTTCTTGTTAATGTTACTTTAACTTGTGCCATTTCTTGTCTCCTTATTACGCGTTATAGATTTCTTCAACGGTTTTACCACGAAGCTCAGCAACTTCGCTAGCGCGTTTCAAATCTTTCAAACCTTCAATTGTAGCGCGAACCATATTGTTAGGGTTAGAAGAGCCCAAAGATTTAGTCAAGATGTTACGAACACCTACTAATTCCAATACGGCACGAACAGGGCCACCAGCGATAACGCCAGTACCTTCAGCAGCTGGTTTCAAGAATACGCGGCCTGCACCGAATACGCCTGTTACGCTGTGAGGGATTGTACCATTTTTAATAGCTACGTTTACAATATTTTTCTTAGCATCATCGATACCTTTGCGAATTGCTTCTGGTACTTCCGCTGCTTTACCTAAGCCAACGCCTACATAACCGTTGCCATCACCAACAACTACAAGAGCGCTGAAGGAAAAACGACGACCGCCTTTAACTACTTTGGCTACGCGGTTGATGAATACTACTCTTTCTTTAAGATCAAGACTGGTGTAGTCAATTCTCGCCATGTCTATAGTTCCTCCTTCTTAGAATTTTAAGCCTGCTTCACGAGCACCTTCTGCAAGGGCTGCTACGCGGCCGTGGTAAATGTAACCACCACGGTCAAACACTACAGTGTCAATGCCTTTAGCGATAGCTTTTTTAGCAACTGCTTCACCAACAGCTTTAGCAGCAGCTACGTTACCACCATAGGATAAGTTCAAATCTTTATCTAAAGAGCTAGCAGCAACCAAAGTTGTACCTGCTACGTCATCGATTACTTGTGCGTAAATGTTGCTCAAAGAACGGTAAACGTTCAAACGTGGGCAAGTTGCCGTACCAGAGATGTGACGGCGGATACGAAGATGACGTTTTGCTCGAGCGATATTTCTACTAGATTTACGAGGCAAGATATTCACTCCTTTCATTCATATAGATGATATTACTATTTACCTTTTGCACCAGCTTTACCAGCTTTGCGACGAACAACTTCGCCTTCATAGCGGATACCTTTACCTTTGTAAGGTTCAGGTTTTCTCCATTTACGGATATCAGCTGCTACTGCACCTACAACTTCTTTGTCTGCACCAGACACAACGATTTTGTTAGGAGCTGGAACGTCGATTGTAATACCAGCTGGAGCTTCCATTTCTACTGGATGAGAGAAGCCAAGTGTAAGAGCTAATTTATTGCCTTGTTTAGCCGCTCTGTAACCAACACCGTTGATTTCAAGAGTTTTTGTAAATCCTTCAGATACGCCTGTTACCATATTAGCAACAAGAGCGCGAGTCAAACCGTGAAGGGAACGATGATTTTTATCGTCGGAAGGACGAGTTACTGTGATTGTGTTACCTTCTACAGTGATATTCATATCTGGATGCAAATCGCGAGATAATTCACCTTTAGGGCCTTTTACGTTCATATGATGGTTATCATATGTAACAGTAACGCCTGCAGGGATCTCGATAGGCATTCTACCGATACGTGACATTATTTCTACCTCCTATTGCTACTATTACCAAACGTATGCGATTACTTCGCCACCAAGACCTTCTTTACGAGCTTGTTTGTCGCTCATAACGCCTTTGGACGTAGAAATAACTGCGATACCCAAACCACCAAGTACACGAGGAAGTTCTTCCTTTTTCGCGTAAACACGTAAACCTGGTTTGGAAATACGTTTAATTCCTGTAATAACTTTCTCGTTATTGGAACCATATTTCAAAGTTACTTTTAAAGTGTTTTCTTCTTTTTCAACGTTCTTTACAAAGCCTTCTTGTAAAAGGATGTCAAGAACGGCTGCTTTCATTCTAGATGCAGGAATGTTTACCGTTTCATGAAGTGCAGCGTTTGCATTACGGATGCGCGTAAGCATATCCGCGATAGGATCGGTCATTACCATAATCTAAAAACCTCCTCTCGTCTAATATTACCAGCTGGCTTTTTTAACACCAGGAATTTGTCCTTTGTACGCCAATTCACGGAACGCAATACGGCTGATACCGAATTTACGCATATAGCCGTGAGGACGACCAGTTAAGTTGCAACGGTTGTGCAAGCGTGTTGGGGATGCATTTGCTGGTAATTTGGATAAGCCTTCATAATCACCTGCTGCTTTTAACGCTTCACGTTTAGCTGCATATTTTTCAACGATTTTAGCGCGTTTCTTTTCGCGTTCAATCATAGATTTTTTAGCCATCTATATGTTCCTCCTATTATTTTTCAAAAGGCATACCGAATTGAGTCAACAATTCACGAGCTTCTTCATCTGTCTTAGCACTTGTTACGATAATGATATCCATACCAGTAACACGTTCTACCTGATCATATTCGATTTCAGGGAAGATGAGCTGTTCTTTAAGACCCAAAGCGTAGTTACCACGGCCATCGAATGCAGTAGCGCTGATACCGCGGAAGTCACGTACACGAGGTAATGCCGCATTGATCAATCTATCAAGGAATTCATACATGCGTTCGCCACGAAGAGTAACTTTTGTACCCAACGCCATGCCTTCACGAACTTTGAAGTTCGCAATGGATTTTTTAGCTTTTGTGATGACAGGTTTTTGACCAGCAATGATAGTCAAGTCATTAACTGCTGCTTCCAATGCTTTTGCATTACCTACTGCATCACCTACGCCGATGTTGATAACGATTTTTTCCAATTTAGGAATTTCCATTACGTTGCCGTATTGGAATTTTTCTTGCATACTCTTTTTGATTTCAGAGTTGTATTGTTCAAACAAACGAGACATTTATGTAGCTCCTCCTTTCCTGATTATTTAAGTACTGTACCGGATTTAACAGTAGCGCGAACGAATTTACCGTCCTTACCTTCTACCTTTTTGATACGAGTAGCTGTTTTAGTTTCTGGGTCAACAACCATTACGTTAGAAACGTGAATGCCCGCTTCTTTAGTAACGATGCCGCCTTGTGGGTTAGCTTGGGAAGGTTTTGTGTGACGTTTTACAGTATTAACGCCTTCAACAAATACGCGTTCTTTTTTAGGTTCAGTTGCGATAACTGTACCTTGCTTACCTTTATCTTTACCGGAGATAACAACAACTGTATCGCCTTTTTTGATTTGTAGCTTAGCCATATGCTGCGTTCCTCCTTCTTATAATACTTCTGGAGCCAAAGAAACGATTTTCATGAAGTCTTTTTCACGAAGTTCTCTAGCTACAGGTCCAAAGATACGAGTACCACGAGGGGTCTTGTCATCTTTAATAACTACTGCTGCGTTTTCATCAAAACGAATATAGGAACCGTCTTGACGGCGGATACCTTTTTTAGAACGAACAATAACAGCTTTAACTACGTCGCCTTTCTTGACAACGCCACCGGGTGATGCATCTTTTACAGAAGCAACGATTACGTCACCGATATTGCCGAATTTGCGATAAGAACCGCCCATGACTTGGATGCACATAATACGTTTAGCACCAGTGTTGTCGGCAACATTCAAAATTGTTTGTTGCTGGATCATCGTCTATTCCTCCTTACATCACTCTTATTTTTGTCTTTCAAGAATTTCAACAACTCTCCAACATTTATCTTTAGAAAGTGGACGAGTTTCTACAATTTTAACTGTATCGCCAACTTGGCACTCATTATTTTCATCATGAGCTTTGAAGCGTTTTGTGCTAACCATTGGCTTGTTATATAATGCGTGAGGTACTTTACGTTCTACAGCAACAACAACAGTTTTATTCATTTTGTCGCTTACAACTTTACCTACGCGAACTTTACGTACGTTTCTTTCTTCTGCCACGATTTTAAGCCTCCTTTTCAACCATTAACAAATCTGTTATTATGCGTTTTCAGATTTAAGTTCAACTTCACGTTGTACAGTTTTAATACGAGCGATTGTCTTCTTAACTTCACGAATGCGCATAGGATTCTCTAATTGACCTGTTGCAAGCTGAAAACGGAGGTTAAATAACTCTTCCTTAAGACCGGAAACTTTTTGTTCCATTTCGGCAGCGCTCATATTGCGAATGTCATTAACCTTCATTTACGTCACCACCCAATTCTTTACCCTTAACAACAAATTTGCATTTGATTGGAAGTTTATGGCTTGCAAGACGCATAGCTTCACGAGCTGTAGCTTCTGGCACACCGTCCATTTCAAACATTACACGACCTGGTTTAACCACTGCTACCCAGTATTCAGGAGAACCTTTACCGGAACCCATACGAGTACCAGCTGGTTTAGCTGTGATTGGTTTGTCAGGGAAAATTTTAATCCATACTTTACCACCACGTTTGATATAACGAGTCATAGCAATACGGGCAGCTTCGATTTGACGGTTTGTAATCCAAGATGGTTCGCATGCTACCAAGCCGAACTCACCATGAGACACTGTATTACCGCGCATAGCACGACCTTTCATACGGCCGCGGAATTGCTTACGATGTTTTACGCGCTTTGGAATAAGCATTACTTGCCACCTTCTTCCTTCTTAGCAGGTGCTTGTTTTGCTTCTGGCAAAACTTCACCTTTGTAAATCCATACTTTAATGCCAATACAACCATATGTTGTATGAGCTTCAGCAGTACCGTAGTCAATGTCTGCACGAAGTGTATGCAAAGGAATAGAACCTTCACGGTAGGATTCGCTACGAGCGATTTCAGCACCGCCAAGACGACCGCTTACCATGATTTTGATACCTTTTGCACCTAAGCGCATTGTACGACCTACAGCTTGTTTCATTGCACGGCGGAAGCCGATACGACGTTCCAATTGGCCCGCAATGTTTTCAGCAACTAATGTTGCATCCATATCTGCTTGTTTAATTTCTGCAATGTTAACATCCACTTGTTTATCAGTGAAACGAGTCATTGCTTTTTTGATATCTTCGATACCAGCACCACCACGACCGATAACCATACCTGGTTTCGCAGTGTGGATAGTCAATTTAATACGTTTATTTGTACGCTCGATTTCAATGCGGGAAATACCAGCAATGAAAAGGGTTTCTTTCAAGAAGTTACGAATTTTTACGTCTTCATGAAGATTAGCAGCGAAATCTTTATCTGCATACCATTTTGCGTCCCAATCTTTTACGATACCGACACGCAAACCGTGTGGATTAACTTTTTGACCCACTCTGTTTCCCTCCTTCTTAAGCTCTTTCTTTAACTACTACTGTTACGTGGCTAGTACGTTTCAAAATTTTGAAAGCTTGACCACGGGAACGAGGATGAATGCGTTTTAATGTAGGGCCTTGATCAATGAAGATCTCGGATACGTAAAGATTGTCAACATTCATATCGAAATTATGTTCAGCGTTTGCGATTGCAGAACGCATAACTTTTTCTACTACATCAGCGCCAACTTTCGGAGTGAACTTCAAGATGGCAAATGCTTCGCCGATGTTTTTACCGCGCACTAAATCTGCAACGATACGGATTTTACGAGGCGCGATTCGGATATGTCTAGCGATTGCTTTTGCTTCCATGTATTATTTCCTCCTATTTTTTGCCTGTAGATTTTTCGTCCTTACCATGACCTCTATAAGTACGTGTAGGAGCGAACTCACCTAATTTATGACCTACCATATCTTCTGTAATGAATACAGGTACATGTTTGCGACCATCATGCACAGCAATTGTGTGGCCTACAAAACTTGGGATAATAGTAGAGGCACGGGACCAGGTTTTTACAACTTTCTTTTCGTTAGTTTCGTTTAAAGCTTCAACTTTCTTAAGCAAATGATCTGCTACGAAAGGGCCTTTTTTAATAGATCTGGACACTATTTTATCTCCTTTCCTTTATCCTATTTTGTACGACGTTTAATGATTAAGCTATTAGAAGCTTTTTTCTTGTCGCGAGTTTTAACACCATGTGCTGGTTTGCCCCAAGGTGTAACAGGATGTTTACGACCAACAGGAGATTTACCTTCACCACCACCATGTGGATGGTCACAAGGGTTCATTACAACACCACGGTTGCCAGGGCGAACACCCATCCAACGATGACGACCAGCTTTACCGATTACAAGGTTGCTATGGTCAGCGTTACCAACAACACCAACAGTTGCACGGCACTCTTGACGAACACGACGCATTTCACCAGATGGTAAACGAAGAATAGCGTAGCCATTATCTTTACCCATCAATTGAGCAGATGTACCAGCGGAACGAACGATTTGACCACCTTTACCGATTTTCAATTCGATATTGTGGATTTGTGTACCATCTGGAATATTAGCCAATGGTAAGCAGTTACCAGGTTTAATATCGGACTCAGGACCAGAGAATACAACGTCACCAACTTTTAGACCGTTAGGAGCTAAAATGTAGCGTTTTTCACCATCAGCGTAGTTAAGCAAAGCGATACGAGAAGAACGGTTAGGATCATACTCGATTGTTGCTACTTTAGCTGGAATATTATCTTTAGTACGTTTGAAGTCAATAATACGGTATTGACGTTTGTGACCGCCACCTTGGTGACGAACTGTCATTTTACCAGTATTGTTACGACCACCTTTTTGAGAAATCTTAGCGAGCAAGGATTTTTCTGGTTTGCTTGCTGTGATTTCGTCGAAGGCGGATACTGTCATAAACCGGCGACCAGCGGAGTACGGTTTAAATGATTTAATTGCCATTAGTGGGCCTCCTTACAACTAGACTCTTAGACACCTTCAAAGAATTCAATGGATTCGCCAGCTTTTAAGGTCACGATAGCTTTTTTGTAATCGCTACGTTTACCTTGTGTACGACCCATGCGTTTAGTTTTACCTAAAACACGAATAGTAGCTACTTTTTCTACTTTTACATTGAAGATTTTTTCAACTGCTTGACGGATTTGCACTTTATTTGCAGTTAAAGGCACACGGAAAGTGTATTTGCCTTCTTCCATAAGCATAGTGGATTTTTCGGTAATAACCGGGCGGATTAGTACATCATGTAATTGCATTATCCGAGCACCTCCTCGATTTTTGCGACAGCGCCTTTAGTAATGAAGAGCTTATCGTAATGAAGAAGATCGAAAATGTTCATACCTTCGCAAGCCAAAGCTTTTACACCTTGAATGTTGCGAGCGGAACGTTCAACATTTACATCACCTTCAGTGATGAACAATACTTTTGCATCACCAACGTTGAAGCTGTTAATAATGTTCAACACTTCTTTTGTTTTAGGAGCTGCTAATGTGATTTCTTCCAAAACGTATAATTCGCTATTATTCACTTTATCGCTAAGAGCAGATTTAACTGCTAAACGTCTAGCCTTACGAGGCATAGCTTTGTAATAGCTGCGAGGTTGTGGACCAAATGTAGTACCACCACCAATCCAGATTGGGGAGCGGCTGGAGCCTGCACGAGCACGGCCAGTACCTTTTTGTTTCCAAGGTTTGCGGCCACCGCCACGAACCATACCTCTAGTTTTTGTTGCATGTGTGCCGAGACGTTCGTTAGACAATTGACGAACTACGGCTTGATGCATTACGGCTTCGTTAACTTCAACGCCGAATACTGCATCGTTTAACTGTATTTCACCGACTTTAACGCCGGATTGATTATATGTTGCTACTGTAGGCATTACATAATCCTCCTTTCGACAAATGATTATTTAACAGGTTTAACCGTGTTGCGAACCATAACCAAGCTACCTTTAGCGCCTGGGATACCACCTTTAACCAATAAAAGGTTACGTTCAGCATCAACTTTCACAACGGATAAGCGTTGTACGGTAACTCTGTAACCACCCATTTGTCCAGGGAGTTTTTTACCTTTGTATACCTTACCGCCGCCACCGGAGATCATAGGACCGATGGAACCAGGTTCACGGTGAGATTTAGAACCATGAGTTTCAGGACCACGGGAGAAGTTATGGCGTTTAATTGTGCCAGCAAAACCCTTACCTTTACCTGTACCCACTACGTCCACCAATTCACCTTCTGCGAAGATATCAGCCGCCAGAGTTTGGCCTACTGTGTAGTCAGCTGCATTAGCTACGCGAACTTCGCGAAGATATTTCACTGGAGCTACGCCAGCTTTGTCGAACTGACCTTTTACAGGTTTTGTTAAATGTTTTTCTTTAATGGAACCATAACCAATTTGTACTGCTTCGTAGCCGTCTGTTTCTACAGTCTTTACGCGCACTACAACGCTTGGGGTAGTTTCCACTACTGTTACAGGAACTAATTGGCCTTCAGCTGTGAAGACTTGTGTCATTCCTAATTTTTTACCCAAAATAGCTTTAGACATTATCGCACCTCCTTATAGTTTTATTTCAATAGATACACCAGCTGGTAAATCTAAACGAGTGATAGCATCTACTGTTTTCGAATTTGGTTCAAGAATATCGATTAAGCGTTTATGTGTACGCATTTCGAATTGTTCACGAGAATCTTTATTTACGTGTACAGAACGAAGAATTGTGAAGATATTCTTTTCTGTTGGCAATGGAATCGGACCAGATACCATAGCGCCATTTCTTTTTGCAGTGTCTACGATCTTAGCAGCGCTTTGATCGAGAGCTTTGTGGTCGTATGCCTTAAGGCGAATACGGATTTTTTGCTGTTTAGCCATTATTAATAATTCCTCCTGTCGTCCATTTCGTGAATGGGCTGCTCCATAGAAATTCTCCTCCGCAGAGGCAACCTTCTACTTCATAGTTTAAAAACACAACACGAGAGCGGCATTATCTGCCGCTCTGAGTGCTGCATATATTGTGCTCAACGCATTTATTCTACGATGAGCATAAAAGATTAAATTAACCTTCGATTGCTGTTACTACGCCAGCGCCTACTGTATGGCCACCTTCGCGGATCGCGAAACGAAGACCTTCTTCGATAGCGATTGGAGTAATCAATTCGATTTCCATTGTTACGT
>CAMUQE010000024.1 GCA_947096075.1 Veillonella parvula
TAAGGCACAAGTCTTTAGAAATACTGAATTTATAACACTATTTATTTTATTTTTTTTAATGAAAGTCCACTGTATACGTACATATTGATATTTTTAAAGACTATACAATATATTCCGAATTGTGTACATATATACAATACCAATACCACATATAGTATATATGGATTTTTTATTAATTGATTTGTATTTTTATGTGTTTTTCAATTGTTACCAAATTTTTCCATATTTTCAAAAACTTCATTTTTATCTCATTTTTGAATATATAAACATGAAAAAAGGCCCATATAATGGGCCTTTTTCGTGTTATGTAATTGTATTAAAATTCATTATCAAACGCAACAGTCATTCTTCATCATTTATTCATTTTTAACATCGGTTGCAAGCGTTCAATGACGGTCATCGACTCCTTGTGTTCATTCTCAATAGCAGCTTTCATTAGCTCCTCTTGAGCAGATATAGGATTTTCTCGATCATTGATTTTATGATACGAACCATCTGCTCTCATGAAATGAGCTTTTAATGTATCATCTAAGTATAAATCTAAAATACTTTTTACCCGTTCTTTATGACGTTTATCTTCAATAGGAATCATAAGCTCTACACGTTCATTCAAATTTCGAGGCATCCAATCCGCACTAGATAGGTACAGACTTTCATTCCCTCCATTACGGAAGTAGAACAAACGATGATGTTCAAGAAAACGCCCCACAATAGAGCGTACTGTGATATTATCACTAACACCGGCAATGCCAGGACGAAGCGTACAAATACCACGCACAATTAAATCTATACGAACACCAGCCGAAGAAGCTTCATACAACTTGGCAATGACCTTTTTATCGAGCAAAGAATTCATCTTACAGATGATATAGGCTTCTTCCCCGCTTTTGGCAAACTCAATTTCACGATCAATGAGTTCCATAATTTTTTCACGTAAATTTAAAGGCGCTACAATAAACTTATTCCAAATCGGTGGGTCAGAATATCCAGAAATCAAGTTAAAGAAACGTGACGCATCATCACCATATTCATCATTACAAGTGAATATACCACAATCAGTATACATGCGAGCTGTTTTACCATTATAGTTTCCCGTTGCTAGATGGACGTATCGCCTAATACCATCCGTTTCCCGGCGTACCACCATAGTAATCTTAGAATGTGTCTTAAGACCTTTTAAGCCATAAATAACATGACACCCCGCTTTTTCGAGTCGTCGAGCCATATGAATATTGTTTTCTTCATCAAACCGTGCCTTAACCTCCATAAGTACGGTTACTTGTTTTCCATTATCTGCCGCTTTTATTAAGGACGCAATAATCGGAGAGTCCCCACTAACGCGATATAATGTTTGTTTAATGGCCAATACATCAGGATCTATAGCTGCTTGTGCAATAAATTGCTCAACCACAGCAAAAGATTCAAAGGGATGATGAACAAAAAGATCTTGCTTCCCAATAATAGAAAATAAGCTATCACCTTCATAATCAACTAATTCACTAGGAATCTTAGGATCAAACGGTTCATATCGGAGCTTATCATAACCAGGATAATTACAGAAATCAAAATACATACGGCAATCTAAATGTCCATCAATGCGATATACGTCCTTTTGCTCTAATTCTACACTTGTAAGGACAAAGTCTAATAAGTGATCCTTTATCTCTCCACAAACCTCAAGACGTACCGCATCACCACGACGGCGACGCCGCAAGGATGCCTCTACTTCAGATAGCAAATCTGTTGCTTCTTCCTCATCTATTTCAAGGTCTGCATCACGAGTAATACGGAAAACCATATAATCTTCAATGCCGTAACCTTGGAAAAATTGATTTGCATAATAAGTAATGACATCTTCTAGATAAACAAATCGATGTTCCTTATTACCTCGGCTCGGAACTTCAATGATTCGATCTAATACAGATGGTATTGGCAAGATAGCAATCTTGTAATCCTTAGTCCCATCATCTTGTATTTGAAAGATACGTACAATTGCATTAATAGTATGATTCGTTAAAAATGGGAATGGATGCCCCGAATCAACAGCCAGCGGTGTTACTACGGGGTAGATATGTTCTTCAAAATAATGGCGTAACCAAGCTTTTGTTTTTACGTCTAGCTCATCAGGATGTGTAAAGAAAAAACCATAACTTTCTAGTTCAGTCAAAACATTATTTAAATACATACTTTGCATAGCAACAAGGCGTTGTACAGATTCATCTATCGCCTTTAATTGTGCCTTTGCATCCATATGAGCCGCATCATATTTAACAATGCCATTCACAACTTGATGACGTAAACCAGCCACGCGAATCATAAAGAACTCATCTAAATTAGAACTAGCAATAGCAATAAAACGCAATCGCTCCAACAGCGGAGTATTTGTATCTATGGACTCTAATAGTACACGCTGATTGAATTTTAGCCAAGATAATTCACGGTTAAAGTAATACTTAGCATTACTGAACATGGCGCTCACCTCCTCTTACAAGCATGAGTTCCATACCAAATACTTCTGTAAAATACTCGGAATCGCGACTAAATGTCCACCATTCTAGAGAAATGTCTTCATTAGTGCGGCAGAATACATACAATACATTATCCCGTTCTTCTAAGGTAATATCCGATATTTTTTGATTGCTACCTGCATCAAGCGCACAAGCCACACGAATGATAGCTACTAACTTTGTAACTTGAATCTTTTGTAATTCCGTCAAGGAATTAAAATATGTATCATCATCAGACGGAGTTCCCTTATAATGATAAAACACAACATTTGCTACCACTTGTTTTTCTTCTTCTGAAAGCCCAAAAATATCCGTGCCCATCACAATATGATACGCATGCTCTCCATGGTTTCGTAAATTAACAAACTTCCCTACGGAACATAATATGGCTGCAATACGGCATAAGTAACCCCACCGCTCTGGTAAACCTTTATGGCGTAATGTTTTACAGAATAAAGAGCTAAATCTTTCTACCTCAGCATCATGAATGCTATCAGTATGATATCTAGCGGCAACAGCACGAGCTAGCTGAGCATTTTGCTCACGCAGTTGATACATAAACGGATTATTTTCAGCTTCAACTCCATAGAACCAGCTAATCCCTTGCGAGAAGGAGAAGCTACTAAAAATTAACGATTTTGGCTCTATAGCCGTTATAATTTCATTAAACAAAATCATAGTGGGCATCAAAATATTTGCCTTATATTCAGGTAGTTTATATCGATTGATTAACTTAGTAGCCGTTACACCATCAAAGGAATTGACGAAACCTTTAAAACGTTCTGGTTCAATGGTAATAATATCATCCTTATTACTGCCATCTCCCATGAGGCACGCCATATATTGAGCTTCATCGCCTGATAAAATGACACTATTAATATTGAAAGTTTTAAGCTCTTCCCGCAATGGGCCTATCATGCGATGTAAATACTCGGTAATAGCCATTGGAAACGATGTAGAGGAACGTTGGTTGCGATTAAAAGATTCCATAACACGCAAAGATCCGCTATGCATATTGCGCTGGAATAATAAGCTTTCACCACGCCAAACGGTTAAACCTACACCACCAGAAGTGATATCAAGAAATAATGTTGCCTTCGTAGGATCCGTCAAGCGGTACTGATTAGTCATCTTGTAGTATAGTAAGGCATATTTGTAATACACCTCTTTAGGCATGTCGATAACCTCAACACGCATACCTGTTTGAATATAAATTTGGTCGAGAATACTACGACGATTAGCGGCTTCACGTATTACAGTAGTGCCATATAATCTAGAGCGACTCACACCGTAATCAGCCATTAATTGTTTATATCCCTTTAAGATATGACAAATTTCCTCAATTGTTTCAAAACTCAAACGAGAGGTTTGGAATAATTCTTCCCCAAAGGTTACCTCCCTAGCTGCATAATCTATAACGCGTACATCATCGATGCCCTTGTATTCTAAAATAGTAATGCTCATGCTACTGGAGCCTACATGTAGCACTGCATATCGTAACGCTTTTGGTAATGCCATTATGCCTCCTTACGAGCTTCCTTCCACTCTATTTCTAATGTTTTCTTAAATTCTTTTTTGAAAGATTTTCCTAATTTCTCTACAGCCGCTTTTGTTACACTTATATCGCGACCGTTCAAATAGGTTACTACTAATTGTACGCTAGTATATTTTAGATTCACGGATAAATGGCGAATAAATTGTTCATGACTTTCATCAAGAGCTTCAGCTAAGGCCAGAATAATAGATATTTTTTGTCCCAACAAACGCTGCTCTTGATCTAATAATTTACCGTATAAGAAGTTTTTATACTCTTTTGGTGTCAAACCATGAGAGTTCATAACAAGGAACGCGCTAAAAGCTTGTTCAACATGAGAAAGCCCATATAAATTACTATTGACAAGCATATAGCAGCCATGGCGGGCATGACTATAATAGTTAATCCGTTTACCAATATCATGTAATAAACTAGCAGCAATCAAACAACGTCTTGTATTTTTATCAGCTCTATGAAGTGGCTCTAATACATCATACAGTTTAATAGCTAAACCTGTAATATATTTAGCATGAACTAACTCATGTTTAGTCATACCTAACAAGACATTCTCTGCAGAATGTACTAAAATATCATCAATAATAGAGTTACCACCTAAGTAGTGCTCTCCATAATAGTCGTAAAATAAGCCTTCACGCAGACCACAACCACCAACAACGAGTGTTTTAGTATTTACGTAGTTAAATAATTCTTCTACAATAGTGAGGCCGGCAATAATGATATCAGCGCGCTCCGATGATAAACCACTAATCTTTTTGCGTTCCTCTAGAGATTTACCTTTTACTTCTTCCAAAATCTCATGGAATCTATGATGTGGAATCTCATAATTATGTAGCTTTGTAATAGGATAAGATAACTTACGTTGATCCATTTTAGCAATATTACGAGCAGTACCTCCGATACCAAGGAGTGGTAATTTCACATTGCGAAGCCATGTATGTTCCTTAATCGTTTTCTTCACAACTTTCGTCAGTTTATCAAGTTCTTTAGGAGTATATTCATCTCCCTTTTGATAAGTACCTGTTAAGGTAAGGGCCCCTATCGGCAAGCTCACTGATTTTGTAATATGACGATTTCGTACAAGGGTTATCTCTGTACTAGCACCACCTAAATCAAAAATAATAAAATCCTTAAGTCCAATGGTATTGATAACGCCTAGAAAGCCCAGGCGAGCCTCTTCTTCACCAGCAATACGTTCTAAATCCAAACCTGTTCGTTCTTTTACGGATTTAATAAAAGCATCCCCATTTTTAGCCAGACGTACTGCCGCCGTAGCAACAGCTTTAATCGTATCTACCGCCATTGCATCAGCCATGTGTACAAAACCTTTTAGAGCACGCAAGGAGCGTTCCATGGCTTCTTCGGTCAATTCGTGAGCTCCCCACATATTCTCGCTAAGACGTACACTTTCTTTTTCTTGATATATCAGTCGATAACTACCAGTCTTAGAAATTTCATATATGACAAAACGAACTGAGTTCGATCCTAAATCTATAAATGCAATACGTTTCATGTTGCTATCCTCATTTTACTTCTGTTCAGTCTAAATATACTTTAGTATACCATAGAAAAACGCGATTCTCACCGATAAGGGAGAACCGCGTTTTATGATTTATAATTCTAATTTAGTTTTATCATGTTTTCTAATACTTTGTACGCAAAATCTTAGTCATTAGAGTCCAACAAATAGTTTATTCGCTAATAATCTTATGAACTAGTTTCTACATTTACTCGATACCAAATACTCGTTTACCATTATTAAAAGCAATTTCACAAAACTTATCTACATCGAGCCCTTTAAGGCTTGCAATTTCTTCTGCCACAAACTGAGTTTTACTTGGATCATTACGACGGCCTCTAAATGGTGGTGGTGTCAAATACGGTGAATCCGTTTCAATGAGGATTCGTTCTAATGGCACTTGTCTTGCCACTTCCTTAAGATTTGTAGACTTAGGAAATACTACAGGCCCTGCAAAGGAAATATAAAAGCCCATTTTAATGGCCTCTTTTGCCATCTCCCAGCTACCAGAATAGCAATGGAAAATGCCCCAATTATCCTTTCCCTCATTGCGCAAGATATTCATAATATCACCATGTGCATCACGGTCATGGATAATAATGGGCAAATCTACCTCCCGAGCAAGCTCTAACTGACGAATAAATACGCGTTTTTGTGTTTCACGGTCAGAAAAATCATAGTAATAATCTAGTCCAATTTCACCAATAGCACGTACCTTATCATTGTTAAGAGCTTGTTCCTTATAAAACGCGTAGTCTTCTTCTGTAAAGTCCTTTGATTCATGGGGATGAGTCCCTACAGCAGCATATAATTGATCGTACTGTTTAGCCAAAGCTAAACCAGACTCAACGGTACCTCTGTCAACACCAGGAATCATAATATATTCTACACCTGTATCAAAGCAGGCTTGTAACATCTCATCACGATCATTATCAAAGCGCCCATCATTCACATGAGCATGTGTATCAAAAAGTTTCATTATTTAACCACACTTCCTGCCGGTAATGATTCGATATTTGTTACCTCTAAATGTTCTTCCCAATCAGAGGCGGACAAAATCATACCATAAGACTCGATGCCCATCATCTTTTTAGGAGCCAAGTTAGACAAATAAATTACCTTTTTACCAACCATAGCCTCCGGTTCATAATATTGGGAAATACCACTTAATACTGTGCGTTCTTCAATACCGATATCCAATACAAATTTCAACAATTTCTTGGACTTAGGCACTTTTTCACAGCTTATAACTTTAGCTACACGAAGATCGAGTTTCTCAAAGTCATCATAGGTAATATTTTCTTTTAATGGTGGAATATTAGATGTATCTACAGCTTCTTCAACTTCTTCTGTAACAACTACATCTACCATTTCAGGAACTTCAAAACGTGGATAGATAGGCTCACCTTTTACAACTTTAGTACCTGTTGCCAATAATCCCCAAGTTTTAGCATCTTCCAACGTAGCCGCTTCAAAACCTGTAAGCCCTAATTGTTCCCAGATTTTTGGAGCTCCTACAGGAATTACAGGGCTTACCAAGATGGCAATGATACGCAATGCCTCTGCCAAGTGATACATAGCAGATTGCAAGCGCACTTTATCATGAGCATCTTCAGATTTAGCCAATACCCAAGGCATTGTTTCATCAATGTATTTATTCATGCGACCAATAAAGGACCATACAGTTTTGATAGCTTTATTAAGCTCCATATTTTCCATCGCCGCTTCAAAATCTTTTGCAGTTTGAACGGCTAATGTAGATACATCACGATCCAAATCATCCATATCATCGCATTTTGTAATCACACCACCATGGTATTTTTCAATCATCGCAATAGTACGGTTTAATAAGTTACCTAAATCATTAGATAAATCTGCATTAATTTTTGTAACGAAGTTAGGTAACGTAAAGTTGCCGTCATTACCTAACGTAATCTCGCTTAATAAGTAATAACGCAAAGAATCTGCACCATATGTATCAATCAATGGGATTGGATCGATTACGTTCCCCAAGGATTTACTCATCTTTGTGCCATCTACAATCATCCAGCCGTGTCCAAATACCTTTTTTGGTAATGGCAACTCAAGGCTCATGAGCATCATAGGCCAAATAATAGTATGGAAGCGAACAATTTCCTTACCTACTAAATGAAGATCTGCTGGCCAATATTTTTTGTATAGTTCCCCATCTCCATCAAATGGAGCAAGAGCGCTAATATAGTTCACCAACGCATCGAACCAAACATACACAACATGTTTAGGATCGAAAGGAACCTTTATCCCCCAGTCAAAAGATGTACGGGATACTGCCAAGTCTTCTAGACCTTGTTTTACAAATTGAATCATCTCATTACGACGAGATTCAGGTTGAATGAAATCAGGATTTTCTTCAATGAATTGTAACCATTGATCAGTATACTTGCCGAGTTTAAAGAAATAACTTTCCTCTTTAACACGCTCTACAGGGCGACCGCAATCCGGACAAGTATGATTAGGTCCTAGCTTCTGCTCTGTCCAAAAAGTTTCGTCTGGTGTACAATACCAGCCTTCATATTCGGCTTTGTAAATATCGCCCTTCTCATAAGCTTTTGTAAATAATTCTTGAACAACCTTTTCATGACGTTCATCGGTGGTCCGAATAAAGTCATCATTGGAAATATGCATTTTTTCCCACAATGCTTTGAAACCATTTACAATATTTGTAGTATATTCAAGAGGCGTAATGCCTTGTGCTTCTGCAGCGCGTTGGATTTTTTGGCCATGTTCATCAGAACCGGTCAAGAAACGTACATCATAACCAGCCAATCGCTTAAAACGAGCAATCGTATCTGCTACAGATGTACAATATGTATGACCAATGTGCAACTTAGCACTTGGATAATAAATAGGTGTCGTAATATAATACGTTTTCTTTGTGTCTCCCATGATGAGCCTCCTTCTAACCTTCGAATGGCAAGGTTTAACGTTCTACAATATTATATACATCCCGGCGGGAAACGTTAAAACGCTTTGCCACCTGGCGAATAGCTTCTTTTTTAGGTATCCCTGTATCTACAAGGGCTTGCACAGCATCTACATAAGATACTGGTTCATCCACCACTTCACTAGTATCAGACTCCACTGTATCAGCACCGCCTACGATGAGGACGAATTCTCCTTTATAGGTGAGCTGTTCGAAATTCTTTACAAGGCTTTCCAAATCGGTGCGTACAAAGGTTTCAAACTTCTTCGTCAATTCCCTTGCCACCGTAATGGAACGATTACCAAAGGCTTCATACATATCTTCTAACACCTCTTGCAATCGATGTGGTGCTTCGTAAAACAGCAAGGTGCTCGTCACTTGTGAAAGTCGTTTTAATTCTTCAACCCGATGTTTACCCCGTTTAGGCAAAAACCCCGCAAAGGTAAAGGATTTAGTATCTAAACCTGATGCAATAAGCGCTGTTAACGCTGCATTAGCGCCTGGCAAAGGTACTACAGTTATGCCTTCTTCAATAGCCTTTATTACAAGATCTGCCCCTGGATCAGAAATGGCAGGCATGCCTGCATCACTGACACAAGCTACCGACTGTCCTTCTAATAAGAGCTCTATAATATAGGTCCCCTTCTCCTTATTATGTTCATGATAAGAAATCAAAGGCTTTTTAATGTCAAAATGTTTTAATAATATACCCGTATGTCGCGTATCTTCGGCAGCGATAGCATCTACTTCACCTAAGATACGAACTGCCCGATACGTCATATCTTCTAAATTACCTATCGGTGTGGGCACTAAAAATAAGGTGCCCCATTTGTTATCGTTCATACCAAGAGGACACCTCCTTCGTGTACACATTCGGTTTTTCATAAACGATAAGCGGTTGCTCCAGTACAAGACCAGCCTGACCTTGGTACATAGCCTCAATCAAAACTAATTTTGCCGGCTTATCCATCATACCATGAACAAACCGAATTCGCTTTACTTGAAAGTGTAACGCTTCCAGTTCATGTAGCACATATTGTAACCGGCTAGCACTATAGACCATCCACAAACGACCTTTACACTTAATAAAGGCCTGTACGGCTTTTATAACCTCTTTTAGAGATGTATGACCATCATGAAGGGCTAATGCTCTTTCTTCAGATGTAGGCTTTGCTCCACTTTCACAATCATAAAAGGGAGGATTAACAATAACACCATCAAAAGGCTTGTCTTGTACGTCACGGTATGACATATGCCGATAATCGCCACATAACATCGTTACTACATCTTGTTTATTATTATGCTCAACACTACGCTGAGCCAAATCGATGATAGTTTCGTTAATATCGATACCCGTTATATGACCCGCCCCTAATGACATGCCTATAAGCGGCATAACCCCTGTCCCCGTTCCAAGATCAACATAGCTATGACGACCATTAAATCGGCAAAAATGTATAAGCGCTATAGCATCAAAGGAAAAGCGAAACATATCAGAACGCTGGTAAAGCTGTAAGCCATCTATAATTAAATCATCAAGTCGTTCTTGATCATTCATCAGGCAATGCCACCTCGGACCATTTCAAATCGATAGTACGGCCCGCTTCGAGCTGTACCTTTACAGTATGCTTATGATGATTTACCTTTAAAACTTTACCAATACCTTCGTCGGTAACAACCTCTTTACCAATGCCAGGAGGTGCTACCTCTTGAGAAGCTTGAGGGCGTTCCTTTTTCACATATAGGTCGCCACCTTTTTTATATAAATCATCTTCGTAGTTAAGGCAACACATTAATCGACCGCATACGCCAGAAATTTTTGTAGGATTAAGACTCAAGTTTTGATCCTTTGCCATACGAATCGATACAGGTGTAAAATCACCTAAGAAATTAGAGCAGCACAAAGGTCGTCCACAAGCGCCGATACCATTAAGTACTTTGGCTTCATCACGGACACCCACTTGGCGTAACTCGATACGCGTTCTAAATACAGTTGCCAAATCCTTAACGAGCTCACGGAAGTCGATACGGCCATCCGCAGTAAAAAAGAATATAATTTTATTCATATCAAATGTGTATTCCACATTGATGAGTTTCATTGGTAATTTACGTTTTTCAATTTTTTCGAGACAAATCTCAAAGGCTTTTTCTTCGCGCTCTTTATTCTTCTCGATTTGTTTCAAATCTTTAGAGGTCGCCTGTCTGATAACAGGCTTGACAGGGGCAACAACAGAGTCTTCAAAGACCTCTTTAGGTCCAATCACAACCGTGCCGTATTCTACACCACGAGCTGTTTCAACGATAACTCCATCCCCAACAGATAGTTCTAATTGTTCAGGCTGAAAATAATAAATCTTTCCCGCCTTTTTAAAGCGTACGCCAACTATGGTTAGCATTTAATCCTCCTCCCGAGCATCATGAAGGGCGATACAGAGACCGTCCACCACGAGAGCGGTTTTTATATGTAAGCGCAAAGCCCGTTCTGCTTGCAATGTTTCGGTAATAACCTCTGACAATGCTTGCATGGACCAGCGCGGTAATAATCGTAATAATTGAGTCTTGTACATAGGTACTTGTAATTGCGTGTCTTGAGCACCCATTTTAAGAGCCATCATATCTCTACTTACAAGGCGTAGCCAGTGCATCAATTCCGTTAGGTTTTCACGAGATAAGCTTTCACAAGCTAAGGAAATCATAGAAAACCATCTCGTTTCAAAAGCCAACATATCCATCACCTTAACGGCTAACTCTAGCATTTCGATGCGACCTTGTGTCGCCAGTTTCTCCACTAATTGTGGATTACCATGACCAGCTAACAAAGCCTGCTCTATATCACCGGTGATTCCACGCGCTACAAGAGCGCTGCGAATCGTATCTACATCAACACTATTAAAACCAACGCCCATACATCTAGAAATGATGGTAGGCAATACGGTGTTAATCTTGTTCGTAATAATGATGAAGTACACCTGTTCAGGTGGTTCTTCAATGGTTTTTAACATGGCATTTGCCATGACTGCATTAGCTGTGTGAAAGTCCTCCACAATAACAACGCGGTTTCCATTGCCCGCCACAGAGAGATGATCTTGTAATAATGAATACCACTGCTCTACCTTTAAGGTTGTTTTCATAGGGCGAATCCAAAAGGCATCACCCTTATCCATATAGATTGGTAATCCTTCGGTTTCGATACGTTTTTCCGTATCCCCATTTGCCAAACGGGCTTCCTTAACCGCTGCTAAATAAGCTTCCCCCTTGGGTTGAGAGAACACTTGACGCCCTAGTAATAAAGATGCTAGGCCTATGGCCATATCTAATTTGCCAAGTCCAGATTCACCATAAAACAAGAGACTATGCGGTAATGCATTACGACTTACAAGTTCAGATAGGTGTGCCTTAATCGAATCTTGACCAATTATAGAATCAAAATATGTCATAGCGCCTCCTATCAATACATGCCCAATATTAATATTATATAGGAAAAAGGCGACTTTTAAAAGAGTCGCCTTTTTTAAGGTAGTAGATTTACTACTGCTTTATATACATCATTATGAATTTCTTCAATAGTACGCAACGTATACTGACTAGACTCAGCTTTATCAGCACAAGGTATACGGTGCCATTGATAACGCTCTACTAATTCTTCATACGCATCGTGAACGGCTACTAAATATGCATGATTTCCTTCGTGAATATCACCAGTATGGCCCCCAGTTTTACCAGTACGCTCCGCCATAAGGGCTTCGCTCACTTCAAGAGGCATATCTAAAAGGCATACCACATCAGGTTTAGGCAAGCCAAATTTTTGGAACTCAAAATCTTCAAGCCAATCTAAAAATGCAGTCCGTTCCTTCGGATTATCATATTTTACCATTTGGTGTACCATGTTTGATGTGGTGTAACGATCTGCAATGATGATGCCACCATTTTTGTAAAACTGTTCCCAATCAGTTCTAAAGGAAGCAAATCGATCGATGGCGTACATGGAACTTGCCACATAAGGATTTACATCATGTACATCTTTGCCAAATTCACCGGCTAAATACATTTTGATAGGCATAGCGGCGCCGCTATCATAGTTTGGAAAACTCACAGACTTAACGGCATGCCCTTCTTTGATCAAGCGCTCTACTAAGAGTTTAGTTTGTGTAGCCTTGCCGCTGCCGTCTCCGCCTTCTAATATAATCAAAGTCCCCATAATTACTCCTGTAACACCCAAATTGTTTCCAATGTCATATCATCAGCCCCATTCGGTACATAACCTAGAGCCTTGCGATTCTCTATATATTGTAACACAGAGTCACTAATCTCTTCACCTACTGCTACACATGGAATACCTGGTGGATAATAAGCAATGGTCTCCCCTGCAATGCGATGAAGTGCTTCTTTTAATGGTACTTGCTCACGATTTGCATACATAGCATTACGAGGGGTAACACAAACTTGAGGTTCTGGTAGCAAAGCAGACTCGCTGCTAGGTTCATATAAGCCCGCTACATCTATGCTTCTAATTCTTGAAGAATCTCTTAGTACATCATCACTCACAGCTCGTATAGCCTTAATAAGTGCATCCACAGATTCTTTAGTGTCACCAATTGTAATAAGTACTAACACATGATTTGCCTGTACTAACTCCACTTCGATACGATGATTACGCAATAAATGTTCAAATTCTACACCTGTTAAACCTAAGCCTTTTGCATCGATTAGCACCTTAGTAGAATCATAGTTTATTATGGTCTCTTGAATATCTGTATATTCCATAGTAGCAATACCAGAAATTGTATTGAGTTTCTCGCGTAAATATGCACTCAACTCTACTGCTCGACTTACTAAATCTTTACCTTCTGTGGCTAATTGATGGCGCGCCATATCTAAGGAAGCCAGAAAAATATAGTTTGGGCTCGTACTTTGTAGCATTTGATGCATCTGCGTGATACGCCGTTTATTGATTCTTTCACCTTGCCCTAATAGCCAAGATGTTTGTGTCAAAGAGCCAACAGATTTATGTGTACTTTGTGCCACTAAATCTGCTCCAGCCTCTATAGCCTCTACAGGCAAGCTTTCAGAGAACGGCAAATGAGGGCCATGAGCTTCATCAACCAGAACAATAAGGCCCCTCTTATGAGCTTCTTTTACAATACTAACAATATCTACACCTACTCCATAATAGTTTGGATAGACTAAAAGAATTGCCTTTGCTTTAGGATAAGTATCCATCGTTGTAATAGCATTTTTTAAAGATACTCCTAATGGAATCCCCCATCGTTCATCAAAATTGCAGTCCATATATACTGGTTTAGCCCCAGATAAAACAAGACCACTGATAACGGAGCGATGTGCTTCTCGAGGAATGATAATGATTTCATCAGGCCCTACAGTCCCCATAATCATGGCTTCGATCAAAGCTGTAGTGCCATTAATAGAAAACCAACAACAATCGGCACCATATAATTCAGCCGTTAAATCTTGCGCTTCTTTTAACTCTCGTTCGGGCTCGTGTAAATCATCTAAGGCGTACATAACACCTAAATCATAAGGCAATGCTGGCCCCATCCAGTCCTTTAATAATTGAGGTGCTTCACCACCTATCTTATGCCCTGGCGTATGAAAGGGCACAAAATGTTGTTCTTTATATGATTCTAAGGCCTCTACAAAAGGCATTCTGTCTTGATTACTCATACGTACCTCGTAAAAAAGGCATGAATCTCTATGAGACTCATGCCCTTATGCATGTATTTATCGCTGTGGACGACGTTTAGGATTGAATTGATTCATGCCTTTATCAATACCTACCTCTAGGGTGCCTAATACGGCTTTTACCGTATCCTTAATACCTTTTTGTACCTTCTCTTGCGACTCTTCACTAAATGGTGCTAAAACATGGTCAGTCACAGTCCATTGTGGTAACGGACGTCCAATTCCTACGCGGAAGCGAGGAAAATTTTCTGTTCCTATATGGGAAATTAAGGATTTAATCCCATTATGTCCACCAGAGCTACCATTTGGTCGAATACGCAACTTGCCTACGGGTAAATCCATATCATCATAGATGCAATACACATCAGATGGATCTATTTTGTAGTACCGCATCAACGGTCCTACAGACTCACCACTTACATTCATAAATGTTTGCGGCTTTACAAGCAATACTTTTTCACCATCTACAGTAATACTGCACACCTCTGCACGTTGCTCCTCTTTCCAAGGCGTATGAGGTACGCTGTCGGCAATGGCGTCAATAACCATAAATCCAATATTATGTTTTGTCTTTTCGTATTGCTTGCCTGGATTACCAAGGCCTACTACTAATTTCAAGAACCACCTATTATTTGTCGAATAAATTACTTACAGATACTTCATGGAAGATACGCATAATTGCTTCACCCAACAATGGAGCTACGGATAATTGCGTAATATTTGGTAAGTTGCAATTTTCCGGTAATGGAATAGTATTAGTAACGATAAGTTCCTTAATGTTAGAATTTGCAATTCGTTCACTTGCCGGATCTGTCAACACTGCATGCGTAACAGCGGCAGTAACGGATTTAGCACCAAATTCTTCCAATGCTTTAGCACCTTCAACCAAGGAGCCCGCTGTATCTACGATGTCATCAATAATAATACAGTTTTTACCTGCCACATCACCGATGAGATTCATAACTTTAGCCACACCTGGTTCAGGACGTTTTTTCTCAATGATTGCAATCGGTGCACCGATGCGGTCAGCCAAATCACGAGCTCTTGTAACACCGCCAAGGTCAGGAGATACAACGATAACATCTTCCATATTTTTTTCATTAATATATTTAGCCAAAATAGATGCACCAAACAAGTGGTCTACAGGCACATCAAAGAAACCTTGAATTTGGCCTGCATGCAAATCAACTGTTACAAGACGTGTAATACCTGCCGTTTGCATCAAATTAGCTACTAACTTAGCTGTAATCGGCTCACGACCGCGAGTCTTACGGTCTTGGCGAGCATAGCCATAGTAAGGAACTACCGCAGTAATATGACGTGCAGAAGCACGTTTTAGCGCGTCAGCCATAACCATGAGTTCCATTAAATTATCATTTACAGGATAGCTAGTTGGTTGAATGATAAATACATCTTTGCCACGTACGCTTTCATCAATCATAATTTGTACTTCGCCATTATTAAAGCGACCTACAAATGCTTCACCTAAAGGCAACCCTAAATAATCACAAATTTCCTTTGCCAATGCAGGATTTGCATTACCTGTGAAAATCTTGAGTTTTTTGCCGTCTTCAAATGCCATTTTGTTACCCTTTCATTTGCTCCTATACTGGTTACTTATCCATAATCCATACATTACAGATACACACTATTGCCTTTTTATTGTATACTATTTTGACCTAATTGTGTTAAAAAATATGAGATTTTTTTTATTTCTTTTTGAAAGTATCCTCTGTTACCCAATTTTCTTTCACAATTTGCTTGCTACGACCTACAGCTAAGGCCTTATCTGGTACGTTTTTAGTAATAGTAGAGCCTGCACCAACATAGCTATAATTACCAACCGTTACAGGAGCCACTAAATTACTATTACAACCTACGAAAGCACCATCTCCAATTGTGGTACGATGTTTAACTTTGCCATCGTAGTTTACAGTAATCGTACCACATCCAATATTAACACCAGAACCTACGTCGCTGTCACCGATATAAGAGAGATGTGGGAACTTAGTCCCCTCCCCAACATTAGAATTTTTAACTTCTACAAAGTTACCTACATGAACCTTGTTGCCTAGAACTGTATTTGGACGCAAATGAACATATGGGCCTACATCTACACCGTCTTTTACTTCACAGTCATGACCATATGTGAAGTGAATAATCGTATCATTACCAACTTTTACATTCGTCAAACGAGTATGTGGTCCAATTTCACAACGTTCACCAATCACGGTGTCACCTTCAAGGATTGTACCAGGATGTAAAATGGTATCCGCTCCTACGGTTACCTCTGGAGCTACATAAGTGTTATCTGGGTCAATAATTGTTACCCCTGCAGTCATTAACTCAATATTTTTACGATGTTTCAAAATAGATTCAGCTTCCGCTAATTGCAAACGTGAGTTTACACCTAAAGACTCTTCAAAATCTTCAGTCATATATGCGCTCACTGTATCGCCACCGTTTACGAGAATGCCTACAACATCCGTAATATACAATTCACCTTGAGCATTATCATCAGATAATTGATCTAAGCAAGGCCATAATTTTTTACTATCAAAAGCGTACATACCTGTATTTACTTCTTGAACGGCTAATTCTTCTGGCTTGCCATCTTTCTGCTCTACGATGCGAACTACGGAACCAGCTTCATTGCGAATGATACGCCCATAACCAGTTGGATCGGGCATATGAGCAGTTAAAATTGTAGCTGCTGCACCGGAATTTTTATGTTCTTCTAAAAGTGCTTCTAAGCTTTCCTTTGTAACTAGAGGAGTATCACCGCATAACAATAAGATTGTACCATCATAATCACCAAGTACTGGTTGAGCCATCTTAACTGCATGACCTGTACCATTTTGTTCTTCTTGACGAACAAATTCAGCGCGCTCCCCCAAGTAATTTTGTACTGCATCGCCGCCAAAACCAACGATAACAACATCGCGATTGGTACCAATAGATTGAACCGTTTCAAGAACGCGCTCTACCATCGCCTTACCGCCGACCTTGTGTAACACTTTTGGCAATTTAGACTTCATACGCGTGCCCTTACCAGCAGCTAAAATAAGGCTTGCAATATTCATAGTAATCTCCTATCTGTTATCTCTTATATCTCTAAACCATTTTAAATATTATTATTTACGTCATTGTTTAGCCCATAGGTCAATACTCAATATAAACCATTATATCAGCCTATAATCTTCCTAATATTAATTATTTACTCGGTATCTAACACAGGTTCTATACTAATTTTCTTTGTATTTTCATCGATACCATAAAAAGTAAATAGTGAT